>NZ_JBHMIM010000017.1:0-111761 GCF_048060115.1 Micromonospora sp. LOL_023 | reverse complement strand
ACCGAGGCAGCAATTTAGCCATCGCAACTCCTTGATCAACTCAGGTGTTGCGACGACCCCCTGAACCCAAGGAGGTTTTAGGGTATCTGGCGCTCACATTGATCTTTAGAGCGTCAGCCGGTGGGTGAGTGCGGTGTGCCGGCGGCCGGCTCCGGCGGTGCGGACCGCGATCGCGATCGCCTTGCGGGAGCCGACCAGGACCACGAGCTTCTTCGCCCGGGTCACCGCCGTGTAGAGCAGATTGCGCTGTAGCAGCGTGTACGAACTCATGGTGACCGGGATGACCACCGCCGGGTACTCGCTGCCCTGCGAGCGGTGCACGGTGATCGCGTACGCGTGCTGCAGCTCGTCGAGTTCGTCGAACTCGTAGTCGATGTCCTCGTCCTCGTCGGTGCGTACCGTCAGTTTGCGGTCCTCGGTGCTGACCGCGGTGACCACGCCGATGGTGCCGTTGAAGACCCCGGCGGTGCCCTTGTCGTAGTTGTTGCGGATCTGGATGACCTTGTCGTTGATCCGGAACACCCGGGCGCCGTGCCGCCGCTCCGGCCGGTCGTCGCGGGGCGGGGCGAGCGCCTCCTGCAGGGCGACGTTGAGGTTGCCGGCCCCGGCCGGCCCCCGGTGCATCGGCGAGAGCACCTGGATGTCGCGGGCCGGCACCCGGAACTTGCGCGGGATTCGGCGGGCGACGATGTCGACCACCAGGTCGGCGACCGCTTCCGGCTCGTCGGCGGCGAACAGGAAGAAGTCGGCCATCCCGTCGGTACGGGGCTGTTCGCCGGAGTTGATCCGGTGCGCGTTGACCACCACCCCGGACTCCTGGGCCTGCCGGAAGATCCGGGTCAACCGCACCTGCGGTACGGCCGGTGCGGCGAGTACGTCGCGCAGCACCTCGCCGGCACCCACCGACGGCAGCTGGTCGACGTCGCCGACCAGCAGCAGATGGGTGCCGGGTGCCACCGCCTTGACCAGCTTGTTCGCCAGGATCAGGTCGAGCATCGAGGCCTCGTCGACGACGATCAGGTCCGCGTCGATCGGGTTGTCCCGGTCGTACGTCGGGTCGCCGCCGGGTCGCAGTTGCAGCAGCCGGTGCACGGTGGCGGCCGGATGGCCGGTCAGCTCGGTCATCCGCTTCGCGGCCCGGCCGGTCGGCGCCGCGAGGACGATCTTGGCACCCTTGGCCGCCGCCAGCGTGATGATCGACTTTACGGTGAACGACTTGCCGCAGCCCGGCCCGCCGGTGAGCACGGCGACCTTCGAGGTCAACGCCAGCCGTACCGCCTGCTCCTGCTCGGGGGCGAGGTCGGCGCCGGTGCCGGTGCGCAGCCAGGCCAACGCCCGGGCCCAGTCGACGTCGGCGAACGCCGACAGCCGGTCGGCGCGGTGGTGCAGCAGCCGCAGCAGGCTGCCGGCCAGCGAGCATTCGGCGCGGTGGAACGGCACCAGGTAGACCGCCGGAATGGTGCTGCCGTCGCTGGTCGGGTTCGGCACCGCCTCGCGTACCACGCCTTCCTCGGCGACCAGCGCGGTGAGCGCGTCGCGGACCAGCTCGACGCCGACGCCGAGGATGGTGGCCGCGTCCGTGCCCAGGTTGGGTTCCGGCAGGTAGCAGTGGCCGTTGTCGGCGGCCTCGGAGAGGGTGTACTGGATGCCGGCCTTGATCCGCTGCGGGCTGTCGTGCGGGATGCCGACCGCCTGGGCGATGGTGTCGGCGGTCTTGAACCCGATGCCCCAGACGTCGGCGGCCAGCCGGTACGGCTCGTTGCGGACGATCGAGATCGACGCGTCGCCGTACTTCTTGTAGATCCGGACGGCGAGTGAGGTGGTGACGCCGACGCCCTGCAGGAAGATCATCACTTCCTTGATCGCCTGCTGCTCTATCCAGGCCTTGGCGATCAGCGAGGTCCGCTTCGGCCCCAGGCCGGGCACCTCGATCAGCCGGGCCGACTCCTCCTCGATGACCCGCAGCGTGTCGGCGCCGAAGTGGGCGACGATCCGGCCGGCCATCTTCGGGCCGATACCTTTGATCAGACCGGAACCGAGGTAGCGCTCGATGCCCTGAATGGTGGCCGGCAGCACGGTCGTGTACGAGTGGACCTCGAACTGTCGACCGTACTTCGGGTGCGACCCCCAGCGGCCGACCAGCCGGATGCTTTCCCCCGGCTGTACGCCGAGCAGTGAGCCGACCACGGTCAGCAGGTCGGTGCCGGAACGGTCGGTGGCGACCCGGGCGATCGTGTAGCCGGTCTCCTCGTTGGCGTAGGTGATCCGTTCGAGGACTGCTTCCAGCACCGCCCCGCCGCCGGGACGCACCGCCGGCTCGCCCGGCCGGCCGGTGGCCGGCCGGGGTGACTGGCCGGTGGTCGGCCCGGGTGACTGGCCGGTGGCGGCTGCCGGGGCGGTCGCGGGTGGTCCGGTGGTCGCGGTCACCGGACGATTATCCGACGTGCGCGATCCGTCCGAGCTTGCCGGTACGTGGCAGACTGCCGATCGACGGCCACCGGGCTTTGTCGCCCGCGCCACCCACTCACCCCTTCGCAGAAGAGGCCCGCGAGCCATGGACCAGCAGTACCTGCAAGCACAGCAGCAGTTGCACGTCCGGCAACGTATCCGGTTGATGGTCAACCAGTACGAGGTTTGCGCGGTCGGGCCGGACGGCTCGGTCGGGCAGTTGCTCGCCTTCGCCCAGCAGAAGCGGCTGGCGTTCCGGGAACAGGTGACCATCTACGCCGATGACCAGCGGCAGCAACCGCTGCTCGGGTTCAAGGCCCGGCAGATCATCGACCTCGGTGCCACCTACGACATCACGGACGCCGCCGGTGCGCCGATCGGGCTGTTCCGCAAGGACTTCGCCCGGTCCCTGCTGCGCTCGACGTGGCACGTGGAGCAGCCCGGCCTCGGCACGGCCACCGGCGCCGAACGCAACCAGGTGGTGGCCATTCTGCGCCGCTTCACCGACCTGCTCTCCTGGCTGCCGTACCACTTCGACTTCGTCCTCGGCGACCAGCCGGCCTTCTCCGTGGTGCGCAAGTGGGGGCTGCGGGACAGCTACCTGGTCGACATCCACAACCCGCACCTGGACCGGCGGGTGGTGATCGCCATGGCCGTGGCGCTCGACGCCCTGCAGTCGCGGTGACCGTCACGTCGAGCCGAAATGGACGCTGAGCGGTCTGCCCGATGAACAGTCGCCAGTGGAGTGTGTCCCGGTCCGGCCGCGCCGGGCCGGGGCAGCTGGAGATGAGTGGGCCTCACTAAGATATCGATTTGTGACGGCCGGATGTGGCGAAGCCACCACTAGTCTGGGCCAGCGGCTGAGACAGACCCGGGAGCACCACTTCGTCGGCCGGGCGGCCGAGCTGGCCCTGCTACGGCAGGCCCTGGCCCACGCACCGGAGCCGTTCAGCGTGCTCTACCTGCACGGACCCGGTGGGATCGGCAAGTCGACCCTGCTGCGTCACTTCGGTGAAGAGGCGGCGTCGGCCGGTCGGCGGGTGGTGCAGGTCGACGGTCGGCTGGTGAGCCCCTCGCCGGCCCGGTTCGAGAACGCCGCCGCTGCCGCCCTGTCCGACGAATCGGCGGTGCTGCTGGTCGACTCCTTCGAGTACTGCCAGGAGCTGGAAGACTGGCTGCGGAACAGGTTCCTGCCCCGGCTGCCGGAGTCCGTGCCGGTGATCCTGGCCGGACGCGGAGTCCCCGGTCCGCAGTGGCGCGCCGATCCGGCCTGGCGGGACCTGCTCAAGGTCGTCCCGCTGCGGAACCTGCCACCGGACCACGCGGTGGCGCTGCTCAACCGCCGTGGCGTACCGCCGGAGCTGCACGAATCGGTGCTGTCGTTCGCCGGCGGTCATCCGCTGGCGTTACGGCTCGCCGCCGAGGTCGCCGTCACCCATGACGTCGACGCCACCACCTCCTGGCGGCCCAGTCTCAACGTGGTGGAGACGCTGCTGACCCAGCTGATCGGGGAAACCCCGTCGGCGCAGCACCGGCACGCGCTGGAGATCTGCGCGCACGCCCGGACGACCACCGAAGGGCTGCTGCGGGCGGCGCTCGACGGCGACCCGGGGCCGATCTTCGCCTGGCTCCGGGAGTTGCCGTTCATCGAATCCGACGCCCGGGGTCTCTACCCGCACGACGTCGTGCGCGACGCCCTCGACGACGACCTGCGCTGGCGTGACCCGCAGGGCTACGAGAAGATGCACCGGCGGCTGCACAGCTACCTGCTGGAGCAGGCACTTGCCGCCACCGGGTCGGCCGTGCTCCCCGCCGTGGGCGCGATGGTATACCTGCAACGGCATGCCCAGGTGGTCCGCCGCTACTTCACCTTCGGCGGCGAGGGCACGGTCTACGAGGATCCGTACCGTGCGGCGGACCGGTCAGCGGTGCTCAAGCTGGCGGTCGAGGCGGAAGGAGCGGACTCGGCCGCGATCGTCGACTTCTGGCTGAGCCGCCGACCCGACGGCTGCCACGTCTACCGTAGCTCGGACACCGACGAGGTGGTGGCCTTCCTGACCTGGCTGCGGCTGACCGACCCGGACCCGGCCGAGTTGGACGTCGATCCGGTCGTCGCCGCGGCCTGGCACCACTGCCGATCCGCCGCACCACTGCGCGGCGGCGAGCACATCGGACTGGCCAGGTTCATGGTGTATCCACCGGCGTACCAACGGCCGTCCCCGGTCAGCGACCTGATGCAGATGCGGATGCTCGCGCACTTCCTGCACGACAAGGGGCTGGCGACGCACTACCTGGTGCTGCGGGACGTCGAGTTCTGGGCGCAGCATCTGGCCTACTTCGACCATCACCCGGCCGGCACGCCACCGCAGGTCGGTGGTCGTCCGTACCACGTGTTCTTCCACGACTGGCGGGTCACCCCGGTCATGCAGTGGCTTGCCCACAATCAACAGCAACTGTTGTACGGGCTGCAGCCGCGTCCGCCGCTGGCCGGCGCGGACCTGCTGGTGTTGTCCCGACCGGAGTTCGACGCCGCGGTCCGCTCCGCGATGCGCGCCTGGCGGCGCCCGGACGAGTTGGCGGCCAATCCGCTCACCCGTAGCCGGCTGGTGGCCGACCACGGTGGGGACGACCGCGTCGCGGCGCTGCGCGACGTCCTCGGTTCGGCGATCGACAGAATACGCGACGACACCCGGCTGCACCGGGTGCTGGTCACCACCTATGTGCACGGCACTCCCACCCAGGAGGCCGCGGCGGACCGGCTCGGCCTGCCGTACAGCACCTACCGGCGGCATCTGACCCGGGGGATGGAGCGGCTCAGCGACGCCCTGTGGGACCGGGAGTTGCGCGGCTGAGCGGGCCATCAGCGGGGTCGACGCGTTGATGGTGAAGGTCCGCGGCCGACGCCTCAACGCGCCGACACCTCAGCGTGCCGACACCTTGCCTTGTCTACACCTCACGCAGCCACAGCAGTTCGCATATCCGGTCGACCGCGCCGCGCAGGTGCCGCTTGTACGTGGTGGTGGCCAACCCGAGCCGAGCGGCCGCGGCATCCTGGGTGGTCGTCCCGGACAGGTAGGTGGCGACCAGCACGCGGTGCAGTTTCGCGTCGCGCGGATCGGCGTTCATCGACCGTGCGACCTCGACCAGCACCGCCCGCAGCGCCTCGGCGGGATCGACCAGGGACCCGTGGGCGGCGTCGGCCACCAACTTGCTGTTGACGAGCGGGTTGCCGCGCAACTGCGCCGGATGGCCCAGCTGTCGTAGCGCGGAGCGGACCGCCGCGTCGAACGCCGGCCGAGGTAGGACCGTCCGGGCCGACGCCGGCAGGGCCCCGCCGCTGGTGCGGGCCGAGGTGGCCGCTTCCGTGGTGGCCGACCCGCTCAGCGGCCAAGCGGTGACCCGACCCGCCCACATGTCCAGTGGGACCGCCCGCCAGTCGTGCGCGTACAGGTCGTACGGCCGGCCGGCGACGGTCGGGCGGGACCGGATCGGCAGGTGGTCGATGAACTCGGCGACCCCGACCGCCTCGTCCGCCAGCGTCAGGAACGACCAGGCCAGCCGCTGCGAGCGGATCCACCACTGCAGGGTACGGACGTGCATGAGGTCACGGACCGCGGCACGCAGCTGCTCCGGCAACGGATAACTGAACCGGGTGAGCAGGATGTGCTCGCCGGACCGGGGCGGAGCGGACGCGACGTGTGCCCACACCGCGGCGACGACCGGGTCGGCCGCGATCTCGTCCGGGTCGGCGGCGGTGAGTCGCAGTGTCACCTGGAAACCGGCGATGACGCCGTCGCGGGAGTGCCGGTACACGTCGAACGCCTCCGGCTGGCGGCGCAGCCAGTAGCCGACCAGGCCGTCGTCGTCGCCGGCTTCCCGGGCGATCCGCAGCAGCGTGTCACGGTCGGCGGGCAGCATCTCGTCCGGGAACACCGAGCCGCCGCCGTGGCGCAGCGCGACCGGTGCCATGACCGGGCTGTCCTGCAGGATGTGGTAGAGCGAGCGGACCGCCGGCAGCACCGCGTCACCGTTGGCGGCGCGGGCCCGCTGCAGCAGGTGCGCCGCCACCCGGGCGTGCATCACCTGGTAACCGTGCGGATCCCGCCACCGTAGATCCGTGTCGAGCACGCTGCGTACCACGTCGTGCGGCAGGACGCCGTCCTGGTCGCTTTCGACGAACGGCAGCCGGCGCAGCCAGGTGAACAGGTCGGCGGCCGGCTCGCCGACCACCGCCCGCAGTAGATCCTCGGTGGTGGTCAACGCGTGTGAGCAGGTTTCCAGGGCGAGTCTGTGCTGCGTCGACGGCACATCGCCGACGAGGTGGTGCAGCAGTGTGGCGACGACGTCCGGGGTCGGCGCCCAAGCGGTGACCGCGTCGTGGTCGCCGACGGCGACCGCCGCCGACAGGTTGAGGGCGAGCGGGTGGCCGCCAGCGAACCGCAGCACGGCGTCCCACAACTCAGGTGCGACGCCGCGGCGGTCGAGCAGCTCGGTTGCGGCGTCGCGCGGCAGCCCACCCAGCACGGCCACTCGCAGCACCCCGGACCAGCCAAGGTCGGCGTCCCACTCGCGGTCCGGTGCCTGCCGGCTGGCGATCACCACCACCACGCCCTCGGGGACGCGCGGCAGGAACCGCTCGCGCAGCCAACTCTCCAGGCCTTGGCAGCGTTCGAAGGTGTCCACCAGCAGCACCGCCGGGGCGCCGTTGAGGGCCGCGTACGTCGCCGCCGTGAAGCCGGCCGGTGACGGATCGATGCCGGTGCAGTCGACCTGGACCACGATCCGTCCGGTGTCGCGGGCCAGCACCGCGAAGCGACGCAGCAGCATCGACTTGCCGATGCCGCCCGGCCCGTACAGGTACCAGACCGGGTGGCTGCCGGGCGCGCCGGCGAGCGCGGCCCGGAAGGCGGCAAGTTCGGCGGTACGGCCGACGAACGCCTCGTCGCGGGCCGCACCCAGCCTGTCTGCCAGTCGAGCAGCCAACGCACCCCCCCAGTGAACCGGACTGAGGGAATACTACGGTGGGTCACCACCGGCGGCGCGTGCCTCCCTGGTCGCAGCGCTCAGCGGTAGCATTTCCTCGGTGGACGGCGAGATGATCGTTGCGCTGCGTACCCGGCCGCCACCAGCCCTCGGATGATCGTCGCGTCCACTGTGATCGCCACCGCCACGCGGGGGCTGAACATCTTCACCCCCGGGTGCGGGGGTCAAGACCGCTGGAGGGTCCTGGTCAAGAAGGCGCTGTTCGGGTCGTCCCGGTACGCGCCGAACGGGGCGCACGGGACGAAGCCGGCTTTCGCGTACAGCGATCGGGCGGGAGCGAAGAACTCCATGCTGCCGGTCTCCAACGAGATCCGCCGGATGCCGCGTGAGCGGGCGTCGCGGAGCAGATGGTCCAGGATTCGGCTGGCGATTCCCCGCCCGCGCAGGTGCGGCGCGGTACGCATGCTCTTGAGCTCTTCGTGGCCCGGCTCCACCGCCGCGAGTGCGCCGGTGCCGACGATCTCGCCCGCGTCGAGCGCGACCCAGAGTCGGACGCCCGGCTTGCGCAGCCCGTCCAGATCGAGCGCGTGCCGGCTCTCGGTGGGAGCGGTGGGCGCGATGTCGTCCAGGTGGGCCTGCAGAAACGCGTGCAGGCCAGGGTCGGTGAAGTCGGCGGGCTCGATACTCACTGGCATTGCCACATGTTGTCCTGACTGGGTGGTACGCCGAACTAGCGGACGAGTGTACCCGGTCTGCCGATCAGACCACGCGAGCACGGGAGTCGGATGAGAATCGGTGCAGCGCCACTGGCAGATCCAGGATCGCAAGTCGCTCGCCGCGTCCGCCGAACTCATCGGTCACCCGGTCATCCACGTGGTCGCCGCACTCGTCACGATCGCCGCGGTACCGCTCGCCCGCTCCCGCGAACTTCCTGGTGAGTGCAGTCGTCGGCGGCATCGCGTACCGTGCCGTGGGTGTCTGACACCGGATTCCTGCAGACCACCAGCGACTCGTACGACGCGATCGTCGACGAGTACGTCGAGTGGACGAAGTCCAGCTTGGATGATGCGCCGCTGGACCGCGCCATGCTGAGTCTGTTCGTCGAGCTGGTGCAGTCGACGGGCACCCGGGTGGTCGCCGATGTCGGCTGCGGGCCGGGCCGGGTCACTGTGCTGCTGGCCGAGCACGGTTTGGACGCGTTCGGCGTCGATCTGTCACCGGGCATGATCGGGTACGCCCGACAGGCGTACCCGAAGTTGCGTTTCGAGGTCGGCTCGATGCTCGACCTGGACCTGCCGGATGGCGGGCTCGGCGGGCTGCTCGCCTACTTCTCGATCATCCACCTGCCGTGGGAGCGGCGACCGGAGGCGTTCGCCGAGTTCCACCGCACGCTCGTCCAGGGTGGCTATCTGATGCTGGTCTTCCAGATCGGCGACGAGATCCGGCACCGGGACGAGTTCGAGGGCAAGCAGATCGACCTGAACTTCCACCGGCAGCGACCGGCCGAGGTGAAGCGGCTGCTGACCGAGGCGGGATTCATGGTCCTGGTGACCGTCGAGCAGACCCCACCGACCCCGGACGTTCAGCCGCTCGGCATCCTGATCGCCCGCAAGCCCTGATCGCACCTCTGCATCCCGGCACCCATGATCAATGTGAGCACTAGATACCCCAAAACCGCCGCGTAGCGTATCTGGCGCTCACATGATCTTGCGCGAGCCGGCGCACGCCGGGCTACCCGCAGGTCTGCTCCCGCGCTGCCCAGTCCCGAGCAGGTACGCGCGCAGCTGAGGGTGCTGGCCGAACTTTGCCAGGTTGCCGGCCACCACGATCGGGGAGCGGTGCTCGTTCCACACCTGCTGATCGAACCCGGCGACGCGACCGCCGAGCACCTTGGCGGCGTGGGGATGGGATGCGGCAAGGATCTGCTCGGCGACAGCCTGGTCGTCGAACAGGATCGCCTTTCGCCACATCATGTAGTGCTCGGCGGTGGCGAACGTGAGTCCGTCCGCAGTGAACTCCGCCGGCCACCACTGGCTCAGGCAGCCCGCGCCGACGCTGCCGTCACGTTCTGGCTGGTGCTTCCAGAAGAACAGGAACTTGACCCGGTCGCCGGACGCCACCAGGTCGGCGACGCTTCGAACCGGTGCCATCATGATCGCGAGTGTCTCCTGCCAGACCTCGACGACGCCAACCATTTGAACGGCGTACGGGCAGTTTGTCGCCTTCTGGTCGTCCGGAAGCCCAGATTGCCTGACCCGCTGTCCTGCGCGACCCCGCAATGGCCCCTACGCCGATGAGCCGGTCGATCTGCGCGGGCCGGATTCGAAGCTCCCGACGCGGAATCAGGATGGTGACGTGCGTCGCGGCGGTGCTGTCGAACCGGAGAATACGTGTGGGATCGAGCAGCACCAGATCGGCGGGCCCGAGTTCGGCATCGCCGCGTCCCTGCTCGATCCGCGTCCGGCCCCGGGTCATCACCTTGATCGCCAGGTTCTCGCCGTCGGAGGCGTCGCGCTCCCGCCCGATTCAGGCGCTCTCGGGTGTGTCGAGGGAGACCAGCCGCAGCGGCCCGCTCTGGTGCACGCGGTGGACGGATAGCGGTGCTGGTCGCCAGCTTCCGGACGGGCCGAGAAGCGCGCACCTCGGTCCGCCAGGTCTCGGTACGCCGTCGAGTGGAGTGCTCAGGCACGTTGTACGCGCGAATAACGTCCCTGAGCCCTCCACTCGAAGCGGCGTCGCCGAATCACGGCGTCGGTATCTGAACCTGCCGCCACGCGCCGCATCAGCGGTTGGAGGGGTCGAAGCCGTTCAGTGAGCATCCGCTCATGCTTGACCGGGCATCATGCACGTGACTGCGCGTCCGGGTGTCCGGCCAGCAGCTCGGCGCGACCCCCCCCGGACCTGCCCGGGTTGGCGAGGACAGGCCCGAGGGTGCACTCGTGGTCTGCGCCGGGAGTGGCCAGCGCCAGCGGTGGTCAGCGGTGGGTGCCGACCTGGGTGACGAAGGTCGACCAGGCGGTCGGGCCGAAGGTGAGGGTGCCGCCGGTGCGGTCCTTGCTGTCGCGGACCAGCACCCGGCCCGGCAGGTTGTCGGCGACCTCGACGCAGTCGCCACCATTGCTGCCGCTACGGGTGCTCTTGTGCCATTTTGGTGCGTCGCTCATGTTCATGGATCACCCTCAGGATCAGGTCGCGGGACAGATCACAGGGTAGCGCTCGCGCACAGATGGCCTCCCAGACAGTTGCCGCGTAGTGCACGTCCTTCATCCTGGTGCCGACCTCACCCTCAACCAGGGTATCGAGATATACCACCGGCGATCCGTCCGGAAGAGTGGCGATGGCAAAAGCGCCGGTGAGCCCAGCGTGGACGCCTGCAGAGAACGGGATCACCCGGACGTGTACGTTTGGCCTCCGGCCTACGTCAATCAGGTGCCTCAGTTGATCTTGCATCATCCGCATGCCGCCGTGATGTAGGGCCGCTTCTCCGAGGACTGCGGTCATCGTTACCGGGTCCGGGCGCTCCAGCGTCTTGACCTGCCTCTCCATGCGTTCCCTGGTCATCTCCTCGATCTGGAGAGGGCTGTGCGGACCGGCTGCGATCACCGTGCGGGCGTACTCCTCCGTCTGAAGCAGGCCAGGAATCAGGTTGGGCTGGAACGTGCGAAGGATGACCGCCCGCTCCTCGTTCTCCTTCCAGGACCGGAGCCATGGGGCCACGGCTTCGCCTCGGGCCTTGTCTGCGAGCTCCTGCAGCTCCTTTCCTGTGTCAAGAGATGCATCCAGGCCCTGCACAACTTCCGACGGTGGGACTGACCTTCCAGCCTCGTAGTTGCCGATCTGAGAGCCACTCACGAACACCTGGGCTCCAAGTGCATCCTGCGACAAGCCGTGAGCCAGTCGTTCACGGCGCAGAGCGTGTCGAAAGTCGTTTGTGTCGGACAACTTGGCGTTCCCCTCAGGTCTGTGGTCGGCAAGTGCTGTGCCCACATCTTCCGCCAAGTGAGGGTGCGCGTCCAGGGTGGATTTGCTAGCAGCAGAAAGTGGAGGTGGATTCGATGATCAAAAGGGTGGGGCCCGCTGGCGTCGATACCGACGTCGATGCCGGGCGGGTGTTGCGGCATGCGCAGGAGACCGCCGAAAAGCATCTGCCGCTGCGGATCGGCGAGTGCCCAGTGTGCGGGTCGGTGGCGTTCTGCGCGCCGTTCACCATGGCGTTGGCGATCCTCGACCGGCGCGACGTGTCGCGAGCCCGCCGAATCCGGACCGTGCTCACCGTCGCCGGGCTGTCGCCACCGGAGTTCCCGCACCAGCAGGCCGACGGTGACGGCAGCGGCGTCAACGGCAGCAGTTTCGGCGGAGATGAGGGGTGGTGCGAAATTGTCCGATGAACCGTTGATCAAGATCGGTGATGTGCTGCACCTGCTGGCCGACGACTGGGCGTACGGCGACAGTGCGGTCGTCATCAGGGTGTCGCATCTGCGGCACGGTCACGACATTCCACACGTGACCATGATTGCGATCATGGGCACCTTCGTCAGCGGCCCCCGCGCCGGCCAGATGATGCTGCTGTCGGTGCACAAACACGCCCTGCGGCGACCAGGAGTCGTCGAACGCGACGGCCGACCTGTGATCACCGCGTACCCGTGAATTTTCGAAAGGATGAATTGATCATGCGCAGACTTCTCTACCTTGTGCTGTTTCCCCGGCGTACCCGGCGGCAGTCCCGGCTGCTCGCCAGCCTCGCCGACCAGACCCGGCCGCCGACCCGGTCCGTCGCCGCGTCGCGTCCGCCGGTGCGCCGCAGCCCGAACGCCGTCGGCCACTACTACGGCCGTCCGGCGCGGCCGTCGATCAGCCCCGGCCTGGTTCGCGACCGCTGGTTCGCCCAGCGCACCCGGCGCGGTTGCGACCCGACGGAGGTACGCGACTTCCTGCACGTCGTCGCCGACGAGTTGACCGCCCTGCGGGCCGAGTTGGCGGCCACCCGGGACGAGAACATCCGGATCAAGCAGGCGTTGCGGGACTGGCAGTCGCGGCAGTTCCAGGCAGTGTCGTGATGGTCGCCGTGGTGCTCGCCGCGGTGGTCGCGTTGCTGGTCGGCGCGGCGGCCGGGTTCAGCCTGTGTCGGCACCGGCACCGGTGCCCCGGCTGCGGACGTACCCTGACCTGCCCAGCCTGCCCGACCGGTCGGCCGCTGCGGGGCACGGCCAGCCGTCGTATCGGCCTGAGCGCAGACGGGTAGCGGAAAGTACGGCGGGCCGGGTCTGGGCCGCTGCACTTGCTGCAGTTGGAACAGTTAGATCAGTTGAGGAGGCTGTCGTGACGGATCTGCTGATGCGTGACGCCGAGGCTCTTCATCGTGCCCTTGCCGAGCCGGGCAGCGAGGTGAACGTGGCGTTGTCGAGGGAGACGGCCGAGTTGGTGTCGAGGCTGGTCGACGCCCGGGCGCGTGGCGAGGAGATCGTCGTTTCGCCGGCGAACTCCGAAGTGAGCCCGACCGAGGCCGCGGTCCTGTTGGCGATGTCACGCCCACAGGTTCGGAAGTTGATGGACCGAGGACTACTGGAATCCCGCAGGGTCGGCACCCACCACCGCATCAGGGTCTCCTCGATCAGGGCGTTCCTTGAGGCAGAGCGTGAGCGGCGGCGCGAGGCGATGGTCGAGCGGGCCGCCGTGCAGAACGAACTCGGTCTGACCGGATGAGCAGCACCGCTGGCGAGGCCGATCTGATCCGGGTCGTCCTCGCCGACGCGAACGTGCTCTACTCCCGGGTCCTGCGTGACTATCTGCTCTACGCGGCCGATCAGGAGATCATCGCCATCGCCGGGGTTGACCCGGTCGTGAGTACGGGCGACCTCGTCGGCGACCGGGAGAGTCTGGCCTTCGCCTCGGACAGCGCCAACGTTGTCATAGACCAGAATTCTAGCCGCGCCCAGCGCGACCAGCCGGGGTCAGGGAATCAGCACTTGTACGTGTGGGACGACCTGTTCAGCAGTAAGCCGACACGTTGTGGCGTAGACCCCAGGCATTCTGTAACAGGGTATCGGTTGCCCCGGTATAGGTGATCTCGGCTGCCATCAGGGCAGCGAACGCCGCGTGTGCGTCCGGCACTGCAAGCTGACCGCCGACGACTGCCTTGCGTAGGGTACGGATCACCTCAAATGGCATGTGCGCCGGAGCGAACCAGAGATCGTCAGATGTCAGGGCGGCGCGCGCCGCAGCGCCCTGACCGGTCGGGCTTGCCAGGGCGAGCACCATCACGTTGGCATCGACAACGATCACGAATCGTCCCGGCGATCACCCTCACGTCCGGCGCGGATGAGGTCTACCACGTCGTCCACGTCGAGGCTGAGACCCCGGTGGGTTGCCAGGTTGTCGAAGAGATGCTTGTTCCGCTCAGCGCGGAACTCACGTTCGAGGATGTCCCGGAGGTATGTGGTCAGTCGAGGCAGAACTCGTTGCCCTCGACGTCGCGCATCACGAGACAGGACTCGTTGAAGCCGTCGGCGGTCAGCAGTCGCACGCGTGCCGCGCCCAGCGCGACCAGTCGGGTGCATTCGGCCTCAAGCGCGGCCAGGCGCTCGTCGCCCACGAGCCCGGTGCCGACCCGTACGTCGAGGTGCACCCGGTTCTTGGTGGTCTTGCCTTCGGGGACCCGCTGGAAGAACAGTCGCGGGCCGACCCCGGACGGGTCGATACAGGCGAACGCCGAGCCCTGCCGATCGGGCGGCAGCGCCCGGCTGAACTCGTCCCAGCTGGCGAAGCCCGGTGGCGGCGGCGGTACGACGTACCCCAGCACCTCGCACCAGAACCGGGCGACGCGCTCCGGATCCGCGCAGTCGAAGGTGACCTGGAACTGTTTGACCGACGCCATCGGCTCACGATAGTCACGGTGTCGGCCGCCCGCCGCCCGGCCCGCCGTACCAGACGCGCAGCGTCCGGACTGCACGCCCAGCCGTGTCCCGGTGTTTGCGCCATTCGTCGAAGTGGCCGCCGATGTCGATGGTTCCAGCGGACCGTTTCACACGTCGTCATGCAGGAAACGCATGACGGGTAGGCTGGTGGCGTGCTCCCGAATCTGGATCTGCGGCTGGTCCGATACTTCACGGTGGTCGCCGAGCAGCTGAACTTCGCGCGCGCCGCCGAGCAGCTCCGAGTCGCGCAGCCCTCGCTGAGCCGGCAGATCCAGCGGTTGGAGGACGCCCTCGGCGTACGCCTGCTGGAGCGCACCACCCAGGGCAGCCGGCTCACCGCCGCCGGTGCAGCGTTCCTGCCGCGCGCCCAGCAGCTCCTGCACGGCGCTCAGCAGGCGGTGCTCACCGCGCGGGCGGCGGCGCCGGAGCACACCATCACCATCGGGTACGTCGACGATCTGGTCGTCACACCCGCCGTACGCGACCTGCGCCACCGGTTTCCCGACGCCCACGTCCGTACCCGCCACCTCGACACCCGGGACGCCGACGCACTGCTCAACCGGCAGGTCGACGCCCTGATCATCCGTACGCCGCTGCCGGTCCCGGCCGACGACCTCGACGTGACCGTCCTCTACGACGAACCCCGGGTCCTGGTCGTGCCCGCCGCGCACCGGCTGGCCGGAAAGGAGTCGGTGACCGTCGCGGACATCGCCGCGGAACCGCTGGTCGGCTGCACCGGCATGGGCGCCGACTGGACCGGCTTCTGGCGGCTCGAACCCCGCCCGGACGGCAGTCCCGCCCAGCTCGGTCCGTCGCTTGCCGACACCTACGACGACAAGCTCGAAGCCATCGCCGACGGCAGTGCCATCGCCGTCGTCCCGGCCGGTGACCGGCGGTTCAGCCTACGTCCAGACCTGGTCACCGTTCCGATCGACGAGGTCGAACCCTGCCGGGTCGTCATCGCCAACCGCGCCGGGGACACCAACCCGCTCGTCGCTGAGTTCGCCCGCTCCGCTGAGCGGCTCCTCGTTGGCTGACCCCGGGTCCCGATCGTCATGCGCCTGCCGCATGACGGGGTGCGAAACGGGTCTTGGACACGGCCGCCGGCAGGACGTTGGCTGGTCGTATGCCTGTCGACTACCGCTCACAGACCGTTCTGCTCACCGGGGCGAGCTCCGGGATCGGTGCCGCCTTCGCCAGGGCGCTGGCCGTACGCGGCGCGAACCTCGTGCTGGTCGCGCGGCGCGCCGACCGGTTGGCGTCGATCGCGGACGAGCTGCGCCGCACTGCTGATGTACGAATCGAGGTCGTCCCCACGGACCTGTCCAGTCCCGCTGCGCCGACCGAGATCCGCCGAGTGGTCGCCGAGCGGGGCGTCGAGGTGACAAGCCTGATCAACAATGCCGCGATCGGCTCCTTCGCCCTGTTTGCCGATGTGGACCCAACTCAGTCGACCGCCGAGGTCGCCGTTGACGTGATGGCACCGGTCGCGCTGACAGCGGCCTTCATGCCGCAGCTGACGGGTGCCGGCAACGGCTTCATCATCAACCTTGCCAGCGTGTCCGCGTACTTCCCGACTCCCCGGATGGCCGTCTACAGCGCTGCCAAGGCGTTCATGCTCAGCTTCACCGAATCACTATGGACGGAGCTGCGTGGCACCGGCTTGACGGTGTTCGCTGTCGCCCCCGGAGCCACCGGCACCGATTTCACGGCCGGGATGGGTCCGGACGCGGCGGTGCTGACCGCAGGGAAGGTGCGGGCCGCAGAGGACGTCGTCGCGACCGCGCTGCGCCACCTTGAGCTCCGGGATCCGGGCCCGATCGTCGTTGACGGCGGTGGCAACCGGCTCGGCGTGCTCGTGAGCCGATTCGTGAGTCGGCGCCGGGCCGCCCTGATGATGGCCCGCGTCTTCGACCCCGCTCGCCGCCCCCCGTCTCGCACGCCCGGTTGACGTGGGTGGGGGCGTTGCTGGGGGCAGACCGTAGCCCCACGGTGGAGCCTCCCCAGGAGCCACCTGCTACTCGAACGTCCAGAAGAAGTAGTAGACGTTGGGCGGGTTGCCGTACGCGCGGTACTGGCAGAGGTACGAACTCCACAGGTCGTTCTGGATCCCGTAGTTGCCGTACCAGTGGCAGAAGCTCAGATCACTGTAGACGTTGCGGAGCGTGCCACCCGGCGGGTCCGGGTAGTCCGCCGAGGCTGGGGCGGCGGTGGTCGCGAACAGGCCGGCCATGGCGATCATGAACGCCACCAGCAGGGTGGTCAGTCTTCGCATGCATCCTCCCATAGGGTCGGGGCACTCGCCGATCATCCGCCTGTCTCCAGGCATCACGAGATCGACGTATGACAATTTCATGATGCCATCGTGGCTGGCCCAGGGGAAGGCTTGGGCGCCGCAGACACATCACCAGCTCGCGGACGGCGAGCGGCATGACCTCGGTTATGCCTGCGACGAGTCGGGGGCGACCACGGCCAGCCTGGGGAAGTAGCTGCGGTACCGGGCGGAGTCCCGGGTGAGGAGCTGATAGCCGCATACTGCCGCATGGGCGCCGATGTAGAAGTCGGCGATCGGCGAGCTCTTGGTGCCACCCTGCCTGCGGTACTTGACATATGCCTTCCCTGCCAGGAAACCCGCAGGGTAGGGCAGTTGTTCACGGAGAAAATCCGATGCCGGGATGACCTCGTCCAGATCCTCGATGCGGTCGAACCGTACCGAGATCTCGGCGTACACGATCGGGTTGATCACGAGCATGCCTGCGTCGCGGGCGGCGGCGAGCGCTGCACCGGACCACTGTGACCACGTCGGATCCTCGGTGAGGATGTCGAGCAGGACGTTGGAGTCGACCAGGGTGGCGGTCCCGTTCGAATGCCTCTCGGGCACCGCCCGGAGCCGTTCATTCGCCACGCAGCAACTCCATGAGCTGGTCCGTGGTCATGCCCTGCGTCTCGCGTGCGGTGCCCTGCCCGCGTAGATGCCGCACAAGCCGTTGTCCTCTGGAGAGGGCGCCGTCGACCCGCACGATTCGCAGCGCGCCGCCCTCCTCGACGACCTCGATCTCGTCGCCTTCATGCAGGCCGTGTTTGGCGCGCAGCGGCGCAGGGATGGTCACCTGACCCTTGCTGTTCAGCTTCACCGTGCCTCCATGTGTCACGTATTACTTGTACTACGTAATACTAGCGGTTGGGTTCAGGGCTGCGAGGGGCTTCCTCCCCTCCCCTGGGTTCCAGTCGCAGGGCGGGGGTCGAGGTCAACCCCTGACTGACTTGACTTTGTCGCATGTTATGACTCATGGTTGTAAGACAAAGCTTGCGACTATGGAGGTGGTGGCGATGCGCCAGGCAGAGCACAGCGAGACCAGGCAGTGGCTGGACCGGCACGGTCTGACCGGGGCCGAGCCGACGCCGCTGCTGGCGAGGCGGCTAGCCGTGCGACGGCGGGCCAGGCTCGTCGGCGACATCCTGCTGGCCGCGTTCCTGATCGGCGCGGCACTCACCCACGCGACGGGCCGGGCCACCGACACGGCGTACTCCTGGCTGCCGTTGCTGGTGCTCACCGCGCTGGTGGTCGGCATGCTGGTGGTGCAGTGGCTGCTCCGCGAATGGGTCCGCCGCGTCGACCGGCGAGCCGGCGCGCAACTGCCCCGGCGGGTGGCCCACCCGGTCGGGTTCGGCTGGCCGGCGGTGCTCGGCCGACCGTACGCCGTCTTCACGGTCGCCGCCTACACCGGTGCGCTGGCGCTCGCGGTGAGCGTACTGCCGGTTTCCGACCCGGTGCTGCGGGCCGGGGCCGCTGTCGTGTTGATCGGCCTCGTCGGTGCCGGCGCCGGCATGATCATGCAGCTGCGTCAGGTGCTGACCAGCCCGGCCGTCGCCGAGGACGAGGCTTCGCTCACGGCAGACGTCGTCATGCGGGTCGAGGACGCGCGCGCCCTCGTCACCCCCAGCCTGGTCTGGTCGCTGCCGGCCATCTTCCTGTACGGCGAGTCGCTGGGCTGGTGGAACGCGGTCGCTGTCGGACTCGTCGTGGCCGGTGCCGTCGCGTTCGGTCTGGTCCAGACCCGGACCATGGCTGTCGGGGTGACCGCACGGCAGGCCATGATCGTCCGATGATCGTCATCGACGCCGCCTCGCCGACGCCGCCGTACGAGCAGCTCCGGGCCCAGCTCGCCCGGCAGATTCAGGAGCGGTCGCTCGCCGTCGGCACCCGGCTGCCGACGGTCCGCCGGCTCGCTGCCGACCTCGGTCTCGCCGTGAACACCGTCGGTCGGGCGTACCGGGAATTGGAGGAGGCCGGGTTGATCGAGACCCGTGGGCGGGCCGGTTCGTTCGTCTCGGCCGGTGGCGAACAGGCATTGGAGCAGGCCCGCCGGGCCGCCCACGACTACGCGACGGTTGTCGCCAGGGCCGGCATCGACCCCGCCGAGGCGGTCCGGATCGTCCGAGCGGCCCTGGGTCATCCATCGACACCGTGAATCGTGGAGCTCCCCAGGACCCTGGACCATCCGCTAGTCGAACGTCCAGAAGAAGTAGAGGACGGAGTTCGGGCCGCTGCCGTACTGGCGGTACTGGCAGAGGTAGGAACTCCAGGTGCCGTTCTGTACCCCGGAGGAACCGACCCAGTGGCAGAACTGCAGGTCACTGTAGACGTTGCGAAGCGTGCCGCCCGAAGGATCCGGGTAGTCCGCCGACGCCGGGACGGCGGTGGTCGCGAACAGGCCGCCCATGGCGATCAGGAACGCCACCAGCAGTGTGGTCAGTCTTCGCATAGGTACTCCCATCGGGTCGGGGCACTCGTCGAGGTTCTCCGGGTGCCTCATGTATCGACGTGTGGCGATGGGATCATCTCACAGGGGTTGGTGCGAGGGAAGATCAGAGTGGCGCGTGACCGGGGCCCGGGGCGATCAGAACGACACGATGATGCCGACCAACGGCGGGCGGCGGAGCCGCAGCAGGCGAGCGAACCAGTTCCCCGCCCGTGACATGACGTACCGCCGGGCCAACAGCTTGCGGGCCAGTGCCGTCCCGGTGTCGTCGAGCAACCGGGCCGTTCCCGTCACGCTCGGCGCGTCCGGTGCCACCGCCCCGCGGAAGGAGCACGGCTGCACCCGCACCTGCGGGTCGTTCCGGATCCGCTTGACCTTGCCCGAGCCCGCTTCGGTCACGATCCAGAGTTCGCCACCGTGCGGTACGTGCCAGACCGGAGTGGGCACCGGGGTGCCGTCCTTGCGGTAGGTGGTCAGACTGACGTACCGGCTTCGGGTGATCTCATCGGCCACAGTCACCGGGCGAGCGTAGCGACTCGCGCCCGCCAGCGTCCGCAAGGTCGAGTCTGTGGTCCGGGGCGTTTGTGGGCTCTGGCGGGCCGCCCGCTCCAGGTGGCCCTTGGTTCGGCAGGTGGCGACCATGGCCGGGGTGAGCTCGGCCTGCGGTTTCTCCCCGCGATCTGTCCCTTACGCGAAGTATTCCGACCACATGATGATCAGCTTGGCATGGAACTGAGCGTAATGGATATTGATATGACCATGTGACAGGTGGTGCAGTTGTGCACACTAGCGAAGTCCTCCCCACCCCCAGGAGGTCCATATGCGATTCCGCCCACCAACTGCGAACAGCCCCGGCTCGTGGCGCAGGACCACCGTCCTGCTCGTCGCCACTGTCGTCGGGCTCTTCGCCATCGTGACCGGCCCGGTATCCGCCGATCCCAAGCCGGCCGGTGTCGACCGCGACTCGATCGCCGGCCCGTACCGGGTCCTCGGGCCGCGTACCTTCGCCGACCGCGACGCGGTGGCGAAGACCGGTGCCGCCATCGACTACATCGAACACGGCGTCCTCAACATCACCGCGACCCGCAACGAGGTCAAGGCGATCCAGACGCTCGGCTTCGACGTCGAGGCGGTACGCGCCCCGGTCACCGAGCCCGGCGACGTGGGCGCCCTAGACTTCCCGCCGTCGGACTCGGCGTACCACAACTACGCGGAGATGACCGCCGCGGTGAACAAGGTGGTCGCGGACCACCCGACCATCGCCCGCAAGGTCAGCATCGGTACGTCGTACGAGGGCCGGGACCTGATGGCGGTGAAGATCTCCGACAACGTCGCCACCGACGAGAACGAGCCGGAGATCGTGTTCAACTCGCAGCAGCACGCCCGCGAGCACCTGACCGTCGAAATGGCGATCTACCTGCTGAACCTGTTCACCGACAGCTACGGCAGCGACTCGCGAATCACCAACATCGTGAACAACCGCGAGTTGTGGATCATCCCGAGCGTCAACCCGGACGGCAGCGAGTACGACATCGCCACCGGCTCCTACCGGTCCTGGCGTAAGAACCGGCAGCCGAACAGCGGTTCGTCGTTCGTCGGCACCGACCTCAACCGTAACTGGGGCTACCTGTGGGGCTGCTGCGGCGGATCCTCCGGCTCCCCGTCGTCGGACACCTACCGCGGCCCGTCGGCGTTCTCCGCGCCGGAGACCCAGGCGCTGCGCAACTTCGTCAACAGCCGGGTCGTCGGCGGCACGCAGCAGATCAAGGCCAACATCGACTTCCACACCTACTCGGAGCTGGTGCTCTGGCCGTTCGGGCACACCACGGCCAACACCACCACCGGGATGACCGCCGACCAGTACAACACCTTCGCCACGATCGGTGGTCAGATGGCGGCCACCAACGGATACACCCCCGAGCAGTCGTCGGACCTGTACATCACCGACGGCAGCAGCATCGACTGGATGTGGGCGCAGCACGGAATCTGGGCGTACACCTTCGAGTTGTACCCCAGCGGTGCCGCCGGCGGCGGCTTCTACCCGCCGGCCTCGGTGATCACCCGGGAGACCACCCGCAACCGGGACGCGGTGCTGATGCTCAGCGAGTACGCAGACTGCCCGTACCGGGCGATCGGCAAGGAGTCCCAGTACTGCGGTGGCGGCCCTGTCGACCCGCCGGGCACCACCGTCTGGTCGGACACCTTCGAGACGGCGACCGGCTGGACCACCGACCCGAGCGGCTCGGACAGCGCCAGCACCGGGCAGTGGGAGCGGGGCGTGGCCCAGGCGACCAGCTCCGGCGGTGCCTTGCAGCTGACCGCGTACCAGGGCAGCAACAGCCTGGTGACCGGCCGGCTGGCCGGCAGCTCCGCTGGAACGTACGACATCGACGGCGGCGTCACCAGCGCCCAGTCGCCGGCGGTCTCGCTGCCGTCGAGCGGCACACTCACCCTGTCGCTCGCCTGGTATCTCGCCCATCTGAACAACTCGTCGTCGGCCGACTACTTCCGGGTCAGCGTCGTGCACAGCGGCGGCACCACCACGCTGTTCAACCAGGCCGGCGCGGCGAGCAACCGCTACGGCTCCTGGTCGACCGGCAGCTACAACCTGACCCCGTACGCGGGTCAGTCGGTGCGCATCCTGGTCCAGGCGGCGGACGAGTCCACCGCCAGCCTGGTCGAGGCGGCCATCGACAACGTGACGATCACCAGGTCCTGACACGCCAGCTCTGACACACCAGCTCCGGACCACCGGCCCAGGGCCGTCGTGCGGCGAACATCACCGTACGGCGGCCCTGAGCTGTCGGGATGTCCGCGATGCGGCCCCGGTGGGTTACCGTGCTACCGACCGCCCCGTAGCGAAGCCGGTGCGAACCCGGCGCTGTCCCGCAACTGTGATGCCCCGGTCGACTCACGACCGCGGCGAGCCAGGTCGCCTACGGCGTTGTCGCGAGAACCGCGCTCTCGAGGAAGGGCGCCTCGTCACCTGGCCGGGGCCGGCCCAGCACCACCACCCCGACCTGTCGGCGAAGCAGCACCCCTCGACCGACAGGAGGACCAGACCATGAGGACACCCCACCCGTTGCGGCCGGCGATGCTGCGTACCGCAGCGGTCGCGACCGCCGTCACCCTCGCCCTCGCCGGCTGCGGCCAGGCCGGATCCGACGGGTCCGACGACGCGCAGCCCGGCCTCAGCCCGGAGGCTGCGGCCAGCTTCCCGGTCACCGTCGGCGAACTGACCCTCGACGTACGCCCGGAGCGGATCGTCTCGCTGTCGCCGACCGCGACCGAGATGCTCTTCGCGATCGAGGCCGGTGACCAGGTCACCGCCGTCGACGACAACTCCAACTATCCGGCCGAGGCACCGACCACCGACTTGTCCGGGTTCACCCCGAACGCGGAGGCGATCGCCACCTACGAGCCCGACCTGGTGGTGCTCTCCGGTGACACCAACGGGGTCGTCGCCGGGCTGACCCGCCTGTCGATCCCGGTGTACCTGGCCGACGCGGCGGTCACCCTGGACGACACGTACCGCCAGCTCACCGAACTTGGTGCGCTGACCGGGCACCCCGACGCGGCGGCCGACCTGGTCGGGACGATGCGGTCGGAGATCGACAAGCTGGTCGCCGACGCGCCGGAGCTGGCCGAGCCGCTGAGCTACTACTACGAGCTGGACCCGACGTTCTACACGGTCACCAGCCAGACCTTCGTCGGCTCGCTGTTCGCCATGGTCGGCCTGACCAACGTCGCCGACCCGGCCGACCCGCAGGGGGAGGCCGGCGGTTACCCGCAGTTGTCCGCCGAGGCGCTGATCGACGCCGACCCGGACCTGATCTTCCTGGCCGACACGTTGTGCTGCCAGCAGAACGCCCAGACGGTGGCGCAGCGGGCCGGCTGGTCCACCATCACCGCCGTGCAGGCCGGTCAGGTCGTCGAGCTCAACGACGACATCGCCTCCCGCTGGGGGCCCCGGGTGGTCGACCTGATCCGGGCGATCGTCGACGCGGTCGACGCCGCAGTGTCCTGATATGTCAGACACGGCGGGCCCGCTGGCCGGTGCGGCCCGTCGGCGGCCCGGCAGGCCAGGGCCGGCGCCGTCGCCGTCGTCGGCGGCCCGTCGACGGCCCGGCCTGACCGTCGGCTGGTTCGCCGGCGCCGTCGTCGCCGTGGTGCTGGCGGTCGTCGCCGGGCTGGCGTTCGGCCCGGCCAGCCTGCCACCGCTGGCGGTCGCCGTCGAACTGCTCGACCTGCTTCCCGGCATGAAGCTCGACAGTGGACTCACCGAGCGGCAGGCGGCGATCGTCACCCAGCTGCGGCTGCCCCGGGTGGTGCTGGCGCTGCTGGTCGGCGGCATGCTGGCGCTCGCCGGCGGCTGCTACCAGGGAGTCTTCCGCAACCCGTTGGCCGACCCGCACCTGCTCGGCGTGGCGGCCGGTGCCGGCCTGGCGGTGACCGCGGTGATCGCGCTGCGTCCGGGCACCGGCGTGCTGACCGGGCTGCCGGTCACCGTGCCGCTGGCCGCCTTCGTCGGCGCGATCGGCGCCGTCGGGCTGACCTACCTGCTCGGTGCCGCCGGCGGCCGGGACCGCTCCACCGCGACGCTGATCCTGGCCGGGGTCGCCGTGTCGGCGTTCCTCGCCGCCGGCCAGACCTACCTGCTGCAACGCAACGTGGACACCATCCGGGAGGTCTACTCCTGGCTGCTGGGCCGGCTCGCCGCCGACGGGTGGCACGAGGTCCGGCTGATCGGCCCGTACGCGCTGATCACCGCCGTCGTGGTGCTGGCCCACCGCCGCGAGCTCGACGTGCTCTCGGTCGGCGACGAGGAGGCGGCCAGCCTCGGACTGCACCCGCAGCGGTCCCGCTACCTGCTGCTCGGCGCCGCGTCGTTGGGCACGGCGGCGGCGGTGTCGGTGTCCGGGCTGATCGGCTTCATCGGGCTGATCGTGCCGCACCTGGTCCGGCTGGTCGCCGGCAGCAGCTACCGGGTCATCCTGCCGCTGTCGATGCTGCTCGGCGGCGCCTTCCTCACCGTCACCGACGTGGTGGCCCGCACGGTCGCCGCGCCGGCGGAGATCCCGATCGGCGTGGTCACCGCCTTCTTCGGCGCCCCGTTCTTCGTGCTGGTGCTGCGTACCGCCCGCCGGGCGGTGGCGCTGTGACGCCACCATCGACCGGCACCGGTGCGCCGCCGGCCGGGGCACCCACGGTGATCGAGGCGCGTGACCTGCGGGTCCGCCTCGGCGGCACGCCGGTGCTCGACGGCGTCGACCTGACCGTGACCGCCGGCGAGTGGGTCGCGGCGATCGGCCCCAACGGTGCCGGCAAGTCGACCCTGCTGCGGGCGGTCGGCGGGCTGCTGCCGGCCACCGGCACGCTCGACCTGTTCGGTACGCCGATCGCCCGGCTCGGTCGCCGCGACCGGGCCCGGCTCGTCGCCACCGTCGTGCAGTCCCCGGTGGTGCCGGCCGGCATGGCGGTCGCCGACTACGTGCTGCTCGGCCGTACCCCGTACATCGCGCCGTTGGGCCGGGAGTCGGCGGCCGACCTGGCGGTGGTCGGCGACGTGCTGGACCGGCTGGATCTGACCGGGTTCGCGCACCGGCAACTGAGCACCCTCTCCGGCGGCGAGCGCCAGCGGGTGCTGCTGGCCCGGGCGTTGGCCCAGCACGCGCCGTTGCTGCTGCTCGACGAGCCGACCAGTGCGCTGGACATCGGTCACCAGCAGGAGGTGCTGGAGCTGGTCGACGAGCTGCGGTCCGACCGGGGCCTGACCGTGCTGGCCACCATGCACGACCTGTCGGTGGCCGGCGAATACGCCGACCGGCTGCTGATGCTGGCCGACGGCCGCGCCGTCGCCGACGGCACTCCCGCCGAGGTGCTCACCGAGGAGAACCTGGCCCGGTACTACCGGGCGCGGGTGCGGGTCCTCGCCGGGGAGCACGGCCCACTGGTCGTCCCGGTCCGCGACAGGTCAGTTCCCGGCGATCCGGATCACCGAGAAGAGCGCCCCCTGCGGGTCGTGGAGCACGGCGAACCGGCCGTGCGGCAGGTCGGTAGGAGCGACTGACACGGTGCCGCCGAGCGCGGTGGCGTGCTCGACGGTCGCGTCACAGTCGTTGACCGCGAAGTAGACCATCCAGTGCGCGGGCAGCTCGGCCGGCCAGTCCTCGCCGACCATCGGCATCATCCCGGCGACCGGCTGCTGCTCGACCAGCCATTCCGTGTACATGATCGGCGGGAACGGCGTGTCGCGGACCTCCCAGTCGAAGACCTCGCCGTAGAACTCCTTGGCACCTTCCGGGTCCCGGGTGGTGAGCTCGTTCCAGCACAGCGCCCCCGGCACGTTGGCCAGTTCGGCACCGGCCATGCCCAACGGCTGCCAGACGGCGAAGCTGGCCCCGGCCGGATCGGCGAAGACGGCGGCCCGGGCCCGATCGAGTACGTCGAACGGCGGCATCAGCACGGTGCCGCCGGCCGATTCGACGAGCTTCGCGGTGGCCTGCGCGTCCAGGGTGCCGATGTAGGTGGTCCAGGTCGGCGGCTGACCGCCGAGGGAGATCGCTCCGGCACCGGCGACGAGCTTGTCGTCCTTGCGGAACAGAGTGTATGCCTCGCCGTCCGGTTCGCCGGGCACGTCGGCGGTCCACCCGAACAGTTCACCGTAGAACCGGACCGTGCCGGCCAGGTCAGGAGTGCCGAGGTCCACCCAGGCGGGCACCCCGGCCGCGGCGACGGACATGGCTTCCTCCCTTTCCTGCTGGGATCGGCGGTGACCCCTGCTGACCGATCCTGGCACCCGGCCAGCGGCGGCCGGGCGACATTCGCCGAAGCGGCGGCGTCGCGACACCGCCGCAGCAACGGTACGGAGACATTCGCCGCACCGGCGGCGGGCCGGTCGGAATCATGTCGCCGGCACCGGGTAACGACTCAGTCGAGAGGGCACCGGAACGGGTGGTGAAACGAGTTACCAGGGGGAGCGATGGTGCGGGTGATCGAGATGCTGCCGGGCGACGTCGACCGCGCGATCAGCGACGACCACATCCTGCTGGACCGGCTCTTCCAACGTCTGGAAGCCCGCCACGGCGACCGACGGATCCTCGCCGACCAGGTGGTGTACCGGATCTCCATGCACCTGGCCGCCGAGGAGCAGACCCTGGACCCGGTGCTCGACGATCCAGCTGTCGCCGACCGGCTGGCCGCCGGTGGGCTGCCCGCAGAGGTGGCGGCCGACCTGGTCCGCCGGGGCCGGGACACCCGGCAACGGATCAAGGAGGCGGCGGCCGAGATCGACCGGTCCAAGCCCGGCAACCTGGATTTCGAAGAGGCGCTCGACCATCTGATCGCCGACGTGCGGCGGCAGGCCACCGAGCAGGAGGGCACGCTGCTGCCGGCGCTGCGTGACGCGGTCGGACCGCAGCGGATGGCCGAGATCGGCGCCCAGTTCACCGCCGCGAAGAACCGGGCCCCGACGCACCCGCATCCGCAGGTGCCGAACAACGCCCGCAGCGGGCGGATACTGGGTGGCCCGGCGGCGCTGCTGGACCGGCTCCGCGACCGGACCTCGGGCCGGCGGGGCTGGGTCGCCACCGACGCGTCCGGGCTGCTGGAGCCGCAGTCACAGGCGCTGCTGGACGCGTTCGCCGCTCTCGGTCCACGGCCCACCGAGGTCCTCGACCCGGGTGAGGCCCGACGACAGCCGACGTTGACCGATGCGGTGGCCCGCATCCGTACCGACCGTGGTGACCTGGACGAACGGGAGCCGGTCGACTCGGTCTTCGACTACGTCATCGACGGCCCCGGCGGTGGGCTGACCCTGCGGGTGTACCGGCCGACGTCGGCCTCACCCACCGCCGGACTGCCGGTGCTGATCTACCTGTACGCCGGTGGCTGGGTGGTCGGCAGTCTGGACACCTACGACGCCACGCCCCGGGCACTGTGCAACAAGGAACGGTGCCTGGTGGTGGCGGTGGACTACCGGCACGCGCCGGAGCACCCGTTCCCGGCCGCACACGACGACGTGCTCGCCGCCACCCGGTGGCTGCTGGCCAACGCCAGCGAGATCGGCGGCGATCCGGACCGGATCGCGATCGCCGGCGAAGCCGCCGGCGGCAACATGGCGGCCGCCACCTGCCTACAGCTGCGCGACGCCGGTGACCGGCTGCCGCTGCTGCAGGTGCTGATCTATCCGGTGACCCGGATCGGCATCGACGACACCTCCGGCGTGGACGCCGCCGACGCGGCACCGCTGAACCGGCCGATGCTCAGCTGGTTCGCCCGCCACGCCTTCCCTCGCCCGGAGATGCTGACCGATCCCCGGGTGGCGCTGCTGGACCTGCCGGTCGAGCGGCTCGCCGGGCTACCACCGGCGGTGGTGATCACCGTGGAGCGGGATCCGTTGCGCAGTCAGGGGCAGGCGTTCGCCGGGTGGCTACAGGCGGCCGGGGTGCCGGTCGAACACATCCACTACGACGGCGTACCGCACGAGTTTTTCGGGATGGGGGCGGTGCTCGACGTCGCGGTGGCGGCCCAGGACCGAGTGGCGGCGGAGCTGCACACCGCCTTCAACCCGTCCGGCCAGTCGTCGAGCGGTTGGCCGACCGGCGTCTGAGCCGACCGGCATCTGAGCCGACCAGCGTCTGAGCCGACCGGTTCAGCGGTCGGCGAGGTCGGCGACGGTGTTGACCAGGCCGGCCGCCGTACGCGGGTCCCTGGTGCTAGCGACGAAGTAACGCCCGTCGGAGAGCTCGACCCGGATGCCGGGGCCGGACCTGGTGATCAGGCCGCGTCCGCGCATGTCCGGACTCAGGCGGTAGCCCCAGCCGCCCCATTCGCCGACCCGCACCGTCGTCTCGACGGCGCCGGCGATCTCCCGCGCCGGTACCGTGATGCGCGGCCACCCCCACGGGCCGAATCCGATGTGAATTCCCTGCTGGTCGATGGTCAGTCGGTTGACCAGCAGCATGGCCAGCAGTGCCATCGCGAGCAGCACCGGGCTGGCGACCCAGACGTTCGTCCAGACCGCGAGCAGCCCGGCCAGCAGCAGCAGCGGGGCCAGCAGCCACAGCCCCTGCCGGGACACGGCGGCCCGCTCGGTCCAGCCGGCGTCACCTGGCCGCAGCGGGGTACGGGGCAGTTCGGCGGCGGGGCGCCCGGTGGCCGCCTGATGCCCCGGCGGTGACCCGCACACCAGGTACGCCAGCACCGTCCAGCCGGTCACCCCGACCAGCAGCGCGGGAATGTGCCAACTCGGCGCCGGTGCCTGCATCGGGTCCAGCACGTCGACCGAGAGCGCCACCATGGTGAGCCAGATTCCGGCGACGAAGCCGGCCGCCGCCGCGCCGACGGTGATCAGCCAGCGGCGTAGCCGCCAGCGCAGACCCAGTGGCAGCACCCCGACCGCCGCGAGCACCGCCCCGGCCGCAGCGCCGATCGTGTACCCGGTGACGCTGTTGGTGAGCGAACTCGTCGCGTCCACCATGTCGGCGGAGTTCCAGTGCATCGGCAGCCGGTGGGGCAGCCGGTGGCGCAGCAGCTCGGCGGTGGCCGGGACCAGCGCGACCGCCAGTACGGCGATCAGCAGGCCGAGCACCCGCCGGACACCGCCACCGGCGCGGTTGTCCCCGGTCGTCTCCGCGTCGCCCACCTGCCGATTGTTCCGCAGCTGGGGCGCTACGGCCCGGGTGGGGGCGGGCGATGTGACGCTCACCGTTCTGCTAGAGCCACGGACGGGCTGGCCGGCTTGGCCAACTCCGCGTTGAGCGCGGCGGTGACCACCGGATCCGGTAACTGGTCGACGGTCCGCTGCGGCCAGTTCCGTTGGACGCTCTGGAAGATGACCCGGTCGAATTCCGGCACCTGGCCGTTGCGGGCCATCGGCAGGAAATCGTCCCAGTGCAGCGTGTCGAGCTGCGCGAAGAACGGTGCCATCTGCATTTCGGCCACGTAGAAGAACGAGTCGTAGACCACCAGCGTCCGGCCGGGCACCATCGGCGTACCGGCCGGGGCGCTCGTGGTGTGGATGTGCTGCGTACGGCCCGAGTCCATCGTGATGGCCGAGGTCTCCACGGCGACGCCCGCGCGGCGTACCTCCCAGTTCGCCACGTTGTCCTCACGGGTGATGCCGAGCAGCGGGTACAGGTCGCCCACCACCTTCCGGTCGGCAAGCTGTCGCGCACCCGGTGCGTCGCGCAACTGCTCCGGGACACCGCCCCGGACGACCAGCCGGTCGAGCACCGCACGGGTGAACATCATCGCGCCCTGGTAGCTCCAGTGGCTGTCGCCGAACTGCCACACCCGGCCGGGCTCGGCCCGCTCCGCTTCGGCGAACTGCGACCACAGGGTCACCACCGGACCGGCGTGGTCGTCGCCCCAGCGGGCTTGGGACTGCTCCCGTACCGGATCCGCGCAGACCATCAGTGCGTCCGCCGGCCAGCCGAGCTTGTGGCGCAGCACGGAGGTCTTGTCCGGCGCGACGACGAAGAGCACGTCCTTGCCCGAGCGGTGCGCGATCTGCTCGAAGGCCCGTAGCCGCGTGTCCACCGTCGCGGCGTCGAACGGCGTACGGCAGGGCTTGGTGAAGTCCTCGGTGAAGAACGGTGTGCGGTCCTCGCCGACGTAGACGCTGCTGGTGAAGCTGGATCCGAGCCCGTCGTACCCGGCCCTGCCCACGGCCTTGACCACCTCGCGCCGCAGCGTCAGCCGGTCCCGCAGCGCCGCGTCGAACTGCCGGTAGGTCTCGGTTTCGGCGACCGTGGCGGAGTCCAGTTCCGGGAAGGGTACCGGGTTGCGGTTCTCCCCCGCGTTGTCGTCACCACGGACGCTCATCAGGGTCGGCGCGAGCAGCAGTGCCGCCAGCGCGGCGGTGAGCAGGCGGGCGGCCGCCAAGTTGTGTCGGCCGGATCGCGGTGTGGCACCGGCCGGGTCGGCCGGACTGTCGCGGTCGCGGTCGCGGTCGCGTTCGAGGTTCGGCGTCTGCGTCATGCGGTCCTCAGAACTGTAAGTAGCATCTGGCTCTCTGCAGAGCTGGAAGGAGCGGTCAGAACTGGAAGTAGAGGAACGGGCTGAAGTCGAGCCAGAGGGCACCCACGACGGCGACGGCGAGCAACACTGGCGCGGAGACCGTGGCCACCCGCATCCGGAAGCCCTGAAACTGGCCGTGGACGAGCTGGAACCCGGTGGTGGTACGGGGGGCGAAGAACGCGGCCACGCCCAGCACGAGCGCGGCGACGGTCAACGGCGTGAGCGTGATCAACACCATCGGCGGCGGTGCGGCCAGCCCGCCGGCCACCATCGCGTTCCAGATGTACCCCGTCTGGGTCAGCGTCTCGGACCGGAACGGCACCCAGACGACGATGATGAACATCGCCGTCACCGCCCGCCGCAGCCAGAGCAGGCGATCGCTGTCGCGGACTCCGGTGATCCGCTCGACGAGTAGGCCGAGGCTGTGCAGGCCGCCCCAGAGCAGGAACGGCCAGGTCGCGCCGTGCCACAGCGAGGTCAGCATGAAGGTGATCAGCAGGGCGGCGTACTCGCGCCGGATTCCGTGCCGGCTGCCGCCGAGCGGGATGTAGACGTAGTCCCGGAACCAGCGGGAGAGCGTCATGTGCCAACGCCGCCAGAAGTCCGCCGGTCCCAGCGCCGTGTACGGTGCCCGGAAGTTCTCCGGGAACTTGAATCCGAACAGCATGGCCAGGCCGATCGCCATGTCGGAGTAGCCGCTGAAGTCGAAGTAGATTTGCACCGTGTAGGCGATGGCGGCCAGCCAGGCGGTGGGCGCGGACATGTCGCCGCCGGTGACGCCGAAGGCGGCATCCGCGACGAGGCCGGCGGAGTCGGCGATGCACACCTTCTTGGCCAGCCCCCAGGCGAAGCGGGTGATCCCGTACGCCGCCATCTCCAGTCGGACGTCCCGGCGGCTCTTCAACTCCTCGACGATTTCCGCGTACCGGACGATCGGACCGGCGATCTGGTGCGGGAAGAGAAAGAGGTAGAGCAGGTAGTCGCGTATTGACCGTTCGGCGGGGATGGCACCCCGGGCGGTATCGACGACATAGGAGATGGCGTGGAACGTGAAGAACGAGATGCCCAGCGGTAGCGCCCAGGTGACCGGCCCGATGCCGAACTGATCGCTCCAGCCGATCGAATCGGCGAAGTCGGCGAGCGGCGGCAGGTATTTGAAGAGGAAGAGCGGTACGAGCAGCAGCGCGATCAGGGACACGATCGCCGCTCGTGGCATGGCGGGCCGGGTTCCTGCTTCCTGAGCCGCCTGCGCTCGTCGCCCGGCCCGCCACCCGATGAAAGCACCGAAGAAGCTGATCAGCCCCACGTAGAGCAGGACGCCGATTTCGCCGCCTGCGCCCCAGAAGTAGAAGAGCATGCTTGCCAGCAGCAGCCAGATGTTGCGTAACCGGACAGGTGCCGCCAGGTAGCCGAGCAGGGTCAGCGGTAGGAACAGAAACAGGAAGGTGGGCGACGAGAAGGCCATTCTCAGGCTTCCAGGTGAGTTGGGGGGCGGTCAGCGCGGTGCAGGGCGGATCCAGGGTCGAAAGTGTTCGGCACAAACCGCGTCATGGTAGCGACCACTTGTGGTCGCTGGGCATCTGCTTGGCGGCAGAGACGAGGCGTGACAACGTGGTTGCGGAAGGCGACTGAGGGGTCGGTCAGTCGTCGGACAGTCGGTGGGCGGTGGGTCAGTTCAGTCCTCGGTGAGGGCGGCCGGCAACGGTTCGGTGTGCAGCACCGTCAGCCGGGACACCGCCCGGGTCAACACGACGTACAGCCGGTGCAGCCCGCGTGGTTCGGCGGCGACGACGTGGGCCGGCTCGACCACCACCACGTGGTCGTACTCAAGGCCCTTCACCTCGGTCGCGGCGACCACCGTGACCCGGACGCCGCCGTCGCCGCTGTCACGGGCACCCTCGGCGACGGCGATGCCAGCTGCGGTCAGTGCGTCGCCCAGCCCGACCACGGCCGCCCCGGCGGCGATCACCCCGACCGAGCCGTCGTGCTCCAGCGCCGCACGTACCTCGGCCACCGTGGCACCCACCAGATCCTCGACGCTACGCAAGGTGAGTGACCCGTCGCGGCGCAGCGATACGGCCGGCGGCACGTCAACACCGAGGTGCGGCAGTAGCCGGTTGGCCAACTCCACCACCACCGCCGGGACCCGGAAGCCGACCGTCAGCGGCACCACCGGCGTGTCCGGCCGGCCGAGGTGGGTCAGCGTCGCGCGCCAGTCGGTGGCCGCCCACGGTGCGGTGCTCTGGGCCAGGTCACCGAGCAGGGTGATCGAGCCGTGTTCGCTGCGCCGGGCGATCGCCCGGCACTGCATGGCGGACAGGTCCTGCGCCTCGTCGATGACGACGTGGCCGAAGCCGGCCGGCCGGTCCAGCAGCCCGGCGACCTCGTCGATCAGCACCAGATCGGCCTCGGTCCACCGTACGGCGCGCAACGATCGGGCCGCCGGGCGCAGCAGTGCCGCCTGCTCCGACTCGTCGAGCAGCCCGTCGGCCGCCGCCGCCAGCCGCTGCGGGTCGGTCAGCAGCGCGGAAACCACCTCGGGCGCGGTGAGCGCCGGCCAGACCCGGTCCATGAAGGCGCGGACCGGGGCCACCCGGGCCATCCGCCGCAGCCAGGCGTCGTCCGGCGACTCGGCGCGGCGGGTCTCGGCCTGGCGTTGCAGCAGTGCGACCACCCGGGCCAGCACCCGTTCCCGGCCGACCCGGTACGGCGGGTTCTCCTCACGGACCGTGCGCACGATCCGGTGCAGGGCCTCGGTGCCGATCCGCCAGCGGTAGGAGCCGTCCGGCACCGTGATCGGCTCGTCCGGCACGCCGAGGTACGCCGCCACGGCGCGGCGCAGCATCTGCGCCATCGCGGGACCGTGCTTGATCATCGCAGTCGCCGGGTCGTCCTCGGCGCGCACCGGCACCGCGTCGATCAGCTCCGCCAGCGTGCACTGGGCCACCTCGACCTCGCCGAGGGCCGGCAGCACGTTCGCGATGTACGCGAGGAACGCGCGGTTCGGCCCGACGATCAGCACGCCGGCCCGTCGCAGCCGCTCGCGGTGCGCGTACAACAGGTATGCGGCTCGATGCAGGCCGACAGCGGTCTTGCCGGTGCCGGGGGCACCCTGAACGCAGATCGAGGCGCCCAGCTCGGCGCGGACCAGTTCGTCCTGCTCGGGTTGGATGGTGGCGACGATGTCGCGCATCGGCCCGACCCGGGGTCGCTCGATCTCGGTGGTGAGGATCCGACTGGTGGCGCCGAGCTCCTCGCCCCGGTCGAGGTGTTCGTCTTCGAAGCTGGTCAGCTCACCGCCGGCGTAGCCGAACCGTCGGCGTACCCGTACCTGTTGCGGATCGCGGGCGCTGGCCTGGTAGAAGGTACGACTGATCGGAGCCCGCCAGTCGAGCACCATCGGCTCGCCGGCGTCGTCGCTGACGTGCCGCCGACCGATGTGGTAACGCCCGCCAGCGTCGTCGGAGGCATCACCGGTGCCGGTGCTCGCGCTCGCGTTCGTGCTGGTGCTGGTGCTGGTGAAGTCGAGTCGGCCGAAGAACAGCGGCGTGTCGGGGTCGTCAGCCAGCTCGGCGACCCGCCGGGCCAGGTGCCGGCCGAGTGTCTCGGCGGTGTACGCGTCACCGGCCACCCGGTCCCCGGCGGCGAAGAGCGACTCGGCCCGCTGGCGCATCCGGTGCAACGCGGCGCGGGATGCGACCAGGTGTGCGCGTTCGGTGATCAGCTCGGTGTCGAGGTCGGTCGGGGGCACGCCTACTCCCTACGGGAACGCTGGTCGCTCGCGTGTCCGATCCGCCCGTCGGGCGTCGGCGCGGTGACGTCCGTCAGCGGTGCCTGCTCACCCTGGCCGTCAAGCGGGCAGTGACGATACGCGCCGATCCGGCGGCTCCACCACCCATTTTCGCGTCGCCACCCGTGCTGGTCTGCGATTCATCGTCGCGGGTGACAAATGAGCGGTGGAGCGGATCGACCTCAGCTCAGCCGGGGTCGTGCGGTTGTCGGCGAGGTAGGCAACTCGGCGAGTTCGGCGAGGCACGCCCAGGCACCCGGCACATCGAGCGCCCGGGCGGCGTACGCGACGTTCTGCAACTCCGCACCGAGGTACCGGTCGTACTTCTCGTGCATCTTGTTGCGGACCGTGCTGGCCAGCGCCACCGGATCCGGCCGTGGGCCGGTGGCGAGCATCTTGACCAGGGCGAGAAGCTCGGCGGGGGCGCAGTTGCCGACGGTGATGGCAAGGCCGTCCTGCCCTACTTCCAGGCCGTGGGTGGCGAGAGCCACGGCGAGGGTGTTCATGATCCGGTCCCCGCGCCACGGAAACAGGACAGTCTCCGTGCCCCAGCTGAAGATCCGGTGGGTGGCGTGTCCGGACGCGTGGAAGGCGGCCCGCCCCTCGGCCAGCAGGGTCCCCGCTGCCGTATCGAGATAGCGGGGCACCTCGCTCGACCGGTACAACTGACGCATCGCGCGCCGTACCTCGTCGGCGATCTCACCGCCGGTGCCGGGGAAGACCGGCGGCCGGCCCGCTTCGGCGGCGGTCAACTCGATCACTCGCTGCGTCGTGTCCACGGCGAGTACCCGCCAGCGTGCACCGCTGAAGATGAGCGACGCCCCGGGCAGGATCGGGCGGTCCACGGGCAGCGAGCCGAGGGTGTAGCCATCCGCGACCAGCCGATAGTCCATCGAGGTGCGGAACGAGGCGTAGAAGCTGTAGTGGCTCAGGAGCCGTTCGCCCGCGTCACCCGGCAGCAGCAGCCCGTCGGTGTGCTGCGCGACCAGATCGTGCCGACCGAGGTCGCGCAGCAGACGCACGAAGGTGCTCCGGTCGACGCGGCGGAACGGGCCGTCCTGGCACAACATCTCGAACAGCCGGGCAGCCGTCACGCCGCCGTGCTGCGCGGCAACGGACAAGATCTGTTGGACGAGCGTCGACAGGTGCAGCCCGCCGGCGCTCGGGGGTTCGTACCAGGCCGACATGAGCAGGGTGATCATCGCGACGCATTGGAACAGTTCGGGCCGCAGGGCGTCGGTCGGGCTGATGCCGGCGGTGAGTTCCGGCTCGGCGACGTAGACGCGCAGCACAGCTGGCCGCCCCGGCCGTCGTCCGGACCGGCCCAGTCGCTGGCGCAGGCCCGTGACCGTCGGCGGGGCGCCGATCTGGGCCACCGAGTCCACCGAGCCGACGTCGATGCCGAGTTCGAGGGTCGAGGTGCAGATGGCCGTCACCGGGCAGGCCGGGTCCTTCAACCGCTCCTCGACGTGCTCCCGGACCTCCTTGGACAGGCTGCCGTGATGGGCGAGGAAGCTGGCCTGCGCGGCGGCGCGCACGGCGCGCCGGGCGAGCATGTCGGCGTAGACCTCGACAGCGGCGCGGGAGTTCGCGAAGACCAGGTTGTCGCTCGCGCGCAGGGTGCGGAACAGGTGGTCGGCGATCGCGCTCCGGTCGGCGGGCTCCTGATCCGGTGGTGTCGGGGCGGCCGGGGTGAGGTAGCCCCGGACCTGGAGCCGGATCTCGCCGCCGGGCTCGCTGGAGGTCACCACCGCGACCTGGTGACCCGCACCTGGGCGAACGAAGTCCGCCGCCGCGGCGAAGTCACCGAGCGTCGCGGAGAGCGCGATTCTGGGCACCCGGCGTCGACCAGCCAGTTCGATCCGGTGCAACAGGGCCTGCAGCTGAGCACCCCGCTCGGTACCGAGAAAGGAATGCAGCTCGTCGACCACCACGTAGCGCAGTCCACTAAAGATCCGCCGGACCCGGTCGGCGTGCCGGACGAACAACGCCTCCAGCGACTCCGGGGTGATCAGTACCAGCCCCGCCGGCGCGCGGAGGACCCGGGACTTGCCGGCCGCCGGGGCGTCGCCGTGCCAGCGGTGCACCCGCAGGTCCAACTGCTCGGCGAGATCGCTGATCCGGTCGAACTGATCGTTGATCAGTGCCTTCAGTGGGCTGACGTAGAGTGCCGCGACTCCGCTACCGGCACCGACCTCCTGCTGACGGGCCAGGACGGAACAGATGGGCAGCAGCGCGGCCTCGGTCTTGCCGCTCGCGGTCGCCGAGGCGATGATCACGTCGTGCTCCCCGCTGATGATCAGCTCAGCGGCTCGCTCCTGCGCGTCGCGGAGCCGGTCCCAGCCACGGTGGTAGATCCATCGCTGGACCGTCGGGTGATACATCGCGAAGGCCTGCGACGGTCCCGCCGAGGGCGGCGGAGCAGGCAGGTCAGAGGCGGAAGGAAGCGAGTTCGTCATCATCGACGGGGGCAGGCTGGGCACCCGGCGACGGGTCGGTCGGCGTACCTGCGGTGCCGGCACCGACGGCCGGGCCGATGTCGACGTTGTCCAGCATGGCGGACCAGGAAAGCTCCGGATGCTGTTCGAGCAGCGCGAGCAGGTCGAGAAAGCCGCGGATGGTCTCGCGGGGGGTGCGGAAGTACGCATCCCCGATCCGTTGCGCGCAGTGCGCCATGTACGCGGTGAGCGCTTCGTCGGGCACGAGGTACCGCGTCGGGTCTCCGGCCGCGTACACGTGCCGGAGCTTGGTCAGCAGGACGAAGACGTCCTCCGGGGTGAGATTGCCCAGGCGCAGGACCGGGCCGGAATGGTCCACCAGATCGCGGCCGGCGAACCTGTTCGGCGCCAGGCGGGAGGCGAGCGCCGGGTACGAGAACAGCCCACGCCGTGGATCGAGAAGGAACTCCGGCGTACCACCGAACAGGAATCCGAGGTGCTCGGCGTTGCCCTGGGTGGTGTCGTTGACCATCCGCAGCACCTGCTCGTAGTTGGCGTTGCGGGCCGCCGAACCGGTGATCTTGTACAGGTTGACCATCTCGTCCAGGCAGACCAACAGCCCGTCGAAGCCGGCCAGCCGCACGAAACGTGCCATCAACTTGAGATGGTCGTAGAAGGTCGAGTCGTCGACGATGGTCCGGACACCGAGCGCGGACCGGGCATCGACCCGGCTGGTGAACTCGCCCCGTAGCCAGCGCACCGCGTCGGCCCGGAGCCGCTCGTCGCCGTTGTCGTAGCCGCGCCAGTAGGCGCCGATCACGGTGGCGAAGTCGTATCCCCCGGTCAGTTCGGCCAGCGCTGCCAGCCGAAGCTTGATCGTGGCGGCCGGGTCGTCGCCGGTCGCGTTGGCCTCGTTGAGCGCGCCGGTCACGAAACGTTCAACGAGGCTGGCCAGCGCCCCACCCTCGGGCCGCGCCCGGGTGGCGAGGTTTCGCATCAACTCCGCGTAGAGGCTGCGGGCCTGCCCGGAGGCGGCGTGCAACCGTCGGTCCGGGGACAGATCGGCATGGACGGTGACGAGCCGTTTCTCCAGGGCGACCGAGCGGACCAGATGGAGGAAGAAGGTCTTTCCCGAGCCGTACTCGCCGATGACGAATCGGCAACCGGCGCCGCCGTCGGCGATCCGGTCGATGTCCCGGACGGTAGCCGCGATCTCCTCGGCCCGTCCGACCTGGATGTGCTGCTGGCCGGATCGCGGAACCATGCCTGCCCGCAACGATGCGACGATCGCGTCCCGTTCACGCTGCCTGATCCGGCTGGTCTGGCCCGGTGTGCTCAGGTAGGTCATCCAGCCAGTCTAGGAGTACGTCGTTGTCCACCAGGAGCGGAGCGTCACCGTCGATGATGGGCGCGCCGACGGCGTCGATCGCAGCCTCGTTCAACACGTCGAGCGCGCCGTCCGGCAACACCCGGTGCGCCACCGCGAGTGACGTGAACTCCTCCCGTGTCCAGTGCGGTCGGTCGGCGAGCGCGCGCATCAGCGCGCTGTGCGCCGGGTCGAGACCGGGGATCGGCACTGCTTCGACCTCGGGTGGAGCTGCGGAGCCCCGGTCGACCGGGGCCGGCCCGGCGTCTTGGCCGGCAGCAGGCCCGGAGTCTTGGCCGGCAGCAGGCCCGGCGTCGAAGATCGCGGTGAGCAGGGTCGAGACCCTGCTGCTTTCCGCGATCTTGCGCTGCACCGCAGCCCGGTCGAGCGGTACGCCCCCGGCTGGCCGCGCCCGGCCGCCCGGTGCTGTCGCCGTCACCGGACTCGCCGGTGGCGGGCCGGACGAAGCCCAGGGGAGCGCGTACCCGCTGGGGACGGCCTCGGCGGCCTGTACGACGACGGGCCCGTCCGGCTCATCGCATCGGCGAACCGCCGCCGGGCCGGCATCGCCGGTCGGCGACGAAGGTCCCGCTGGTGTCGAACCAGCCGCAGCGGTCACCGGGGCGGCGGTGAGCTGCGCCGTGGCGGCCTGGGCCGCGATGACGAAGCCGGGTGCGCCGCCGACGCTGCGTTCGTGCAGCCGACGGAAGACCAGATCCGGATCCAGGTCGAGGATCCGGTAGATCCGGGTCAGCGCGGCGACGACGCCCGGCCCGACCACAGGATCCGCCGCCACCGCCACCAGGACCAGGTACCGGCCGGCGATCTCCCGCTCGGCCATCGTCAACCGGGCTGTCTGCCGGCCCAGCCGGTCGACATCGACACCGGTGGCGAGGTGCCAGCCCAGCCGGGCTGCCAACCGTTGGTCCTCGCCAGGGTCCAGCCGCAGCACGGCCGCGAGGTCGCCGACCGTGGCCAGCGTCGCTGCCGCAGGGGCGCTGCGCGGGTCGATCGGCCCGGTGGCCGAGACAACCGCGGCCGCGCAACGGGCCACCGCCGCCGCTGCGGGAAAGCGTGCGCTCGGGCGATCGGACATCGGCCGGCCCAGCCGGAACAGCATTGCCGGCCCCGGCCTCAGGGCGGGCGCGCCGAAACGGACGTCCGGCTCCACACCGAAACCGAGCAGCCCCAGCACCGCGAGCAGGGCGGCCGCCTCGTCGCGTGCCATCCGGTCCGGTGCCGCCGTCGACCAGAAGGTCCAGAACTCGGCGGCGTCGACGATTACCCGCGGACCGCCATCGAGCTGCCGCTCGCCCCACACCCGCAGTGCACCGAGCCGACCGTGGCCGGCGTCGACGAGCGCGGGCGGCAGCAGCGTCGCGGCGGCGAGCGAGCCACGGCCCTGGGGGAATCTGGCCAACCACCGCCGGTACGGATCGAGATCGGCGGCCACGCTGTCGACCAGGGCGCCGAGCGCCCGGGTGGTGCGCGGTTCCGCCAGTACGTCGGGCAGGTCCTCCCGGCAGACCAGGGTCGTGGCGAGCCCAGGGTTGGCCGGTTGATACCGCAGTCGGACTCCGGGCAGGTCGTTCGGCGCGACGATGCCGGGCCCATGCTGGTCGCGGTACCGCAGGGCGAACAGCCGGTCGAACTCCGTCGAGCAGGTGAGTTGCGCGCTGCGCTTCGGTAGCGACGGGTGGTGCCTGACCCAGGCGAGTGCCCAGTCTGCGGGGACCGGGGTGGCCTCGGCCGCGAAACGGGCCAGCGCCACCCGTACCGCCATCGTGGTGCTGCCGTGACCATCGGGGTCGCGGCCGGCCACCGCCGGCCGGGACGCGGGCGGTAGCTCACCGGCGGCGGGCACTGTCGTCAGAAGTTCCAGCAGCTGGAGCAGACCGTCTAGCGTCCCGCGCAGGGCCGGCCCGCCAGCGCCGTACCGGCCGCGCAGCCTGCGCACCTCGGCAGTGATCGCCGGCAACTCGCGGCGTACCGCCGAGGGGTGCTCGTCGGCGTCGACGAGCACCCGGCGCTCCAACCCGAAACAGAACAGTTGGATCAGCGCCGCGGCGACGTCCGTGTGCCGGCCGCCTGCCAACCAGGCCAGGTATTCGGCGCGGGTGGCGGGTGCGAGCAGGTGGTAGGCCAGCGCCGGGCCGGAGCCGGGGTCGGCGGCTGAGCGGGCCGAGGCCGCGGCCGGCAGGTCCGGGTTGATCAATGCGGGCTCGACGCCAGCGGCGGAACCAAGGTGTCGTCCGACGTAGATCAAACCGCCGGGGATAACATGGCCGCCGACCGCAACCGGCTCCCCCGGCGGGGACCACCGTCCAGCTGCGAGTTCGGTTCTGCTTGCCACAGTCCCGACTCTATCCACCGGGCGGTGTCACGGCGGGAGGCGACCGGTACGCTCCGAGACAAGGGTCCAGCAAATTGTCACAAGTAGCTGTCGACGAATCGAACAACGATGTGGTGACGCCGGCTGGCGCGGAAGCTCCCGGGACGCTGGAAGCGGCGCTCGGCGAAGCGGAACGCGAGGTCGAGGCCGCACTCCGCAGTGCGACCACCACCGCGCGGGAGTTGAAAAGAGCGCTGGGTGCCGCGCGCACCGGCCAGGTCCGGGATCTTCGCAAGGCGCTGTCGGCCGCGCGTAGCGCCGCCGCCGGGCTCGCCGAGAACACCACTGCCGTCGCCGATGGCTTCCACTTCGATGAACACGAATACCTCACCTCGGGTGGCTACGTCAAAGAGCTGTTGGCGGAGGCGGAGGCGCGTGGTCTGGTCATTGTGGAAGACGACGACCAGTTGCTCTGCTACCCGTCGTTGCTGCGGGTCCTGCCGAGCGATACCGCGATCGAGATCGACAAGGTGCGGGACCGGCGGCTGCGGCCGTCTGTGCTCGTCTCCGTACTCGCCAGGGCACAGGAGCGGGGTCCCCGATTCAAGGCCGAGGCGTTCCTCGACAGTCTGCGCTCGGCGTACGAACTGTTGACCTCTGGCGCTGACAAGCGCGCCGACGCGGTGGTCCGGCTGGTCGATATCTGGTCGGTGCTGACGATGCTGCCCGGCCAGCGTGCCCAGTACTCCAAGCAGGAGTTCGCCCGGGACCTCTACCTGCTGGATCAGAGCGGCCTGACCCGGTCCGCGCGCAGCCCTCGGGTGCTGCGGTGGGCGGCGAGCACCGGCACCAAGGGCTCCGGAACACTGGTCACGGTCGCTCGTAGCGGTCAGCAGCAGCGGTACTGGGGAGTGTCGTTCGCCCCGGACCCGGCAGCGCAGGAGCAGCAGTGAGCAGCGGAGCGATCGACGTTGCGACGTATCTCGAATTCGTCGATCGGGAGTATCTGACCGGGTACGTCGGGCACGGCGGGGCGGCGATCAAACTGCTGTGCGTCGGCGACGACGAGGTGCGGGACCGGCTGGCCGCCGGGTTCGCCGCGTTGGGCCAGGGGTTCGACCGGGTGGCGGTGGACGCCGCGACCACCCGCGTACACCTGATCGACCAGGTGTTCACCGCGGTCGCCCGCCAGTTGGACTGGGCCGGACTGGCCTCGGCGGTGGTGCGCTCCGCGTTGGAGCGCGCGGCCTTCCCGGTGCCGGACGAGCACCCGGCGATCGACCTTGCCGCAGTCGCCCGACATCACCAGGTCGACGCCGCCGAGCTGTACCGCAGCGTCCGCCGGGCCCTCGAGCAGATCGTGCTGCGTGACACCGAGCTGAGTCACGAGTTCCGGGTGGCGATGCTGCGGCTGTGTCAGGAACGTCTGGGACGCGGTGACGTCAGCGCCACCGAGCGGGAGACCGTCATCGGCTGGCTGTGCGGCGAACGGCTGCCCGCTGCCGACCTGCGCCGAGTGGGGCTGCACGCCAAGGTGAACCGGTACAACGCCCGGCCGCTACTGCTGTCGCTGACTCGCTGGCTGCGCATCGCCGGGCGGTCCGGGTTGGTGCTGCACCTGGACCTCGACCGCCTCGCGGTGGTGCGTCGACCGCCGGTCGGCCTGCGCGACGGCTTCTACTACTCGAAGGCGGCGACGCTCGACGCGTACGAGTTGGTGCGTCAACTGATCGACGCGACCGACGAGCTCGAAGGTCTGTTCGTGGCGGTCCAACTGCCGCCGGCCCTGGTCAACGACGAGGCGCGTGGCCTGCCGGCGTACACCGCCCTGCAACTGCGGGTCGCCGACGAGGTCCGGGACCGGCAGCGGGCCAATCCGTACGCGGCGTTGGTGCGGATCGACGACCATCAGATGGAGGCAGCGTGACCAGTGGAATCCGCAGCATGGACCCGACTCTGGTGGCCCGCCGGGCGATCGAGGCGCTGCGGGCGGGCGTGCCCAGCCGCGACGCGGTGGCATCGCTGGGCAGCGGACAGACGGCGATCGAGGACCGCTTCCAGGCGATGTGCGGCAACGCTGCCGATGGTGGTGCCGGTGGCCTGCTGCTCGGGGGTGGGTTCGGGGCAGGTAAGAGCCATCTTCTGGAGCATCTGAACCGGCTTGCGCTCGAGGCGGGCTGGACGGTCAGCCGGGTGGTGATCAGCAAGGAGACGCCGCTACACGACCCGGCCAAGGTGTTCCGGGCCGCTGCGGAGTCTGCGGTGCGGGCCGGTCAGGTGCGGCCGGCGATCATCGAGGCGGCGGCCGCGCTGGATCTTGACGGCCGAGCCTTCGCCGAGCTGCTGCGGTGGACGACGTCGAGCGGTGCCGAGCTCAACGAACGGTTTCCCGCGACGCTGGCGCTGTTCGCGCAGGTCCGCGACCGTGACGCCGCCTACGCGGAAACGATCCTACGGTTCTGGTCAGGCGATCCGATCGCTGTTGCGGAGCTGCGGAAACGGCTGCGGGACATCGGCGAGCAGCGGGCTGTCCTTCCGCCGGTGGCCGCGCCGGAGCTGGCCCGTCAGCGGATGCGATTCGCCGCCCGGCTACTCGCCGCCGCCGGCTCGACCGGCTGGCTGGTGCTCTTCGACGAGGTCGAACTCATCGGGCGGTACTCGCTGCTGCAACGGGCGAAGTCCTACGCGGAGCTGGCCCGGTGGATGCGGGGCGAGCATGGTGGGCGCGGCGTGGCGCTCACCGCGGTGTTCGCGATGACCGACGATTTCGAGGCGGCGGTCGTCACCGGACGAAACGACCGGGTCGTGGTGCCGGCGAAGCTACAGGCCAAGGGCACCCCGGAAGCGACCGAGCTGGCCGCCGCAGCCGAGTTGGGAATGCGGATCATCGAACGGGAGACCCACCTGCTCGCCCCGCCGGACGACGTCGAACTCAAACAGGCGTACGACCGGCTGCGGGAGTTGCACGGACGGGCGTTCAACTGGCAGCCGCCGGACGTGACGGGCCTGGAGCGGCTGGGGGCCACCCGGATGAGGCAGTACGTGCGGGCCTGGATCAACGAGTGGGACATGGTCCGGCTCTACCCCGGGTACCGGCCACAGATCGAGGCGGTCGACGTGCCGAGCGACTACCGGGAGGACCCGGACCTGGAGCGTGAAGAAGGCGAGTGAACTGTCGGGCAGGGCAGGGTGCGTGGTTCGCCACTCGCCGGTGCCAGCGCTGCGCGTGGCGGCGGACCGCCCGTTACGGTAGGGATCATGAGTGACGGGGGCGAGGCCGGCGAGCTGCGCCGGCCACGGGTCGGCCACATCCAGTTCCTGAACTGCCTGCCCATCTACTGGGGGCTGATGCGCTCCGGCGCGCTGCTCGACGTCGACCTGCACAAGGACTCGCCGGAGCAGCTCGGTGCCGCGCTGGTCGCCGGTGATCTGGACATCGGCCCGATCTCGCTGGTCGAGTATCTGCGGCACGCCGACGATTTCCTGTTGTTGCCGGACATCGCGGTCGGCAGCGACGGGCCGGTGCTGTCGGTGAACGTCGTCGCCACCCGGCCACTAGCCGAGTTGTCGGGTCGTCCGGTGGCGCTCGGCTCCACCTCGCGGACCGGGGTGCTGCTGGCCCGGATGCTGCTCGCCGAGCGGTACGCCGCGACCCCGGAGTACTTCACCTGCCCGCCGGACGTCACCCAGATGCTGCTGGAGGCCGACGCCGCCGTGCTGATCGGCGACGTCGCGCTACGGGCCCGTCACGAGGCACCGGGCCGAGGGCTGACGGTCACCGACCTGGGGCAGGCCTGGCGGGACTGGACCGGGCTGCCGATGGTGTTCGCCGTCTGGGCGGTCCGGCGGGACTTCGCCGCCGCCCATCCGGGCCAGGTCAAGGAGGTCCATCAGGCGTTCCTGCGCTCCCGTGACCTCTGCCTCGCCGAGCTCGACGAGGTGGCGCAGTCGGCGGCCCGGTGGGAGCCGTTCGACGCGGCCACGCTGGCGTCGTACTTCCGGGCGTTGGACTTTTCCCTCGGTGACCGGCAGGTGGCGGGGTTGCGGGAATTCGCCGCCCGCGCGGCCCGTCTCGGCGAGGCCCCGGCCCTGCCGGCCGGCGGCCCGGAGTTCTTCCTGCCCTGAGCGCGCGGGCGGGCCGGATGGTTGCGCGCGCGGGCCGGCCGTCAGGCGCGGGCTGCGGCGTCGCGTAGCTGCTGGGCGACGCCCCGGCACATGTCGGCACCGTAGCTGTAGGGGTGGCTGGTCGGAAAGCGGGCCATCACGCCGAGGGTCCAGCCGTCGCCGATCGCGAGGCAGTTGACGTGCCACTGCTGCTCGTCGTCGCGGATCACCCAGCCGTTCTTGATGGCGATACCGGCGGTCTCGTCGTCGGGAAACGCCTGGACAACGCCGAAATCACCGGGGCTGCGGACGCTGCGCATCTGCTCCAGCAGCCAGTCGGTCCACCGGTCGCCGGCTGCCCGGCCATCGGCGACGCAGGCACCGAGCCGGGTGATGTCGCGTGGCGAGAGCCTCGTGAGGCTCCACCGGTTCTCGACGGAGCTGCTGTCGGTGAGCTCACAGATGTCGATCATCCGCTCGATGGCCGCCGATCGTCCGATCTCCTGCCAGAGGTCCTCGGCTGCCCAGTTGTCGCTGTCCCGGATCATGATTTCGAGCTGCTGCATCCGGTACTCGTTCGGGGTCCGTCCCGCTTCGTCGGCCCGACGCAGGTAGTCCGCGGCGATCCACGTCTTGATCAGTGAGGCGGTGGTGCTGGTCTCGTCGAGGTTGTCGGATCCGGTGATCTTCCCGGTGCGTTGGTCCAACATCGCCCACGACCACCAGCCGTCCATGTCGAGCTCCACCTCGGTCGGCGCGACAGCCAGCGGCGGCAGGGTCGGCGTCGGGTCGGCGGTCGGGCCGGTGCCGGGTCGCGCTGGTCCGACGAGTTGCGGTGCCGGGGCGATGACCTGCCGTCCGGCGGCCTGCTGGTCGGTCTCGGGCGCCAGCGGTGCGCCCGGAACGAAGCGCAACCCGGCGAGTGCCGCGGCGACCAACAGGAACGCACCGGACAGCAGCAGTGGTGACCGCCGGCGTGATCCGTGGTGCCGGGCGACCGCTCCCGGCTGACTGGTCGACGTCGGACGTTCCGGAGCCAGCGGCAGTGAGCCGGATCGTTCGCCGACGCGCTGATCGGGGATCGGCGAGGTGGCGCCGGTGCGGCCGTGCCGGGGGTGGCCGGTCGGTGGCGACGAGGGTTGGTCAGGCATGTCAGCTTTCGGCCGCGACGCCGGCCGGGGCGTCACCAGCGGGTAGTTTGATCGACGCACCGGCATGCGGGGTCACCAGTTGACTGGCCACGTCACGACACAGGCCGGCACCATGATCGAGGCCGTAGTCGCCGGGATAGCGGGTCATGACGGAGAGCACCCAGTCGTCGCTGACCGCGAGACAGTTGAGATGCCAGGACATGTCGGACCAGAGCATGGTCCAGCCGTTCTTCAGGCCGATGTCCTGATCGTCGCGCATGCTCTGCGGCAGCCCGTCGATGATGCCCCAGCGGCCGCCGCCGGACCGGAGCTGCTGATCCGACTCGGCGGTGGTCCCACGGACCTGGGTCATCTCGTTGAGCAGCCAGTCGGTCCACCTGGGACCGGCGGCGGTGCCGTTCTTGACGCATTCGCCCAGCAGCACGGCGTCGCGGGCGGACATCTGCGTGTAGCTCCACCAGATGCTGCGCTCGCCGGGTGGGATGACCGCCCGGGTCTGCTGCAGCCCGCACATCCTGATCATCCGGTCGAGGACGACGTCGCCGCCGGCCGCGTAGTACAGCCGGTTGGCGGCGTCGTCGTCGCTGTCCCGGATGGCCAGGCTGGCCTGCTGCTGCTCCGCGGCGCTGGGGCCCTGATCGCCCATTTCGCGTAGGTAGTCCCCGACGATCCAGATCTTGATCATCGACTCGGTGGAACTGGTCTCGGTGATGTTCTCCGAGCCGTCGATCTCACCGGTGGTCCGGTCCAGCAGCGCCCAGGAGAGAAAACCGTCGGTGGAGACCGACACGGGTGCGGCACGCAACGTCGCAGTGGCGGGGGGTGCGGGCGACTCGGCGGCCGTCGCCGCGGTCGTGGCGGGTGCGGCGGCCGACAGGCCGTCATTCGTCACCGTCTCGCCGACGAGGCGGGCGGAGGCGGTGGGGACCACCAGGACTCCAGCGACCACCAGGGCCGCCAGTACGACGGTCGGTGCCACGCGTGAAGTCATCGGGGCTGCTCCGGGGGGAGGAGTCGGCTCGCACCTGGTTGCCGGACGCAACCATTGGGCAGTTTACGGCGGCAACCCTGATCGACCAGGACGGCGAGCCTCAGAGTTCGCTGTGAGTCGGGACAAATTGAAGATATATGTCCGATTTGATTAAGAATAATGGCACAATAAGTGGATTGGAGTCACGTCTACGCGTGGCCAATGTCACCGAAGGTGCTGTCATCGTTGCGCCTGGGCATCTTGTGGGCAAGTTCTGTTACAGGACTTGGCTGCGGCTGGTGGTTCTTGTAACACTGGACGTGTGTACAGCGATGGCTCCCGGTCGACAAGCGGATCTCCACGCGAAATTCTCGACGAGGTCGAGGCCGCCGAAGCGGAGCTGCGCGCCTCGGCTGCCCGCAGCCGCGTGCCGCAGCCGCGGACGAGCGACGGGTCGGCCGGTCCGGGGGAGCCGCTCGACCCCGAGCGGGAGTTCACCGCGACGATCGAGGCGGACCAGCGGATCGAGCCCCGAGACTGGATGCCGGACGGCTACCGGCGCGGCCTGATCCGACAGATCGCCCAACACGCGCATTCAGAGATCATCGGGATGCAACCCGAGGGCAACTGGCTCACCCGGGCGCCCAGCCTGCACCGCAAGGCGATCCTGCTGGCGAAGGTCCAGGACGAGGCAGGTCACGGTCTCTACCTGTACGCGGCCGCGGAAACCCTCGGCGTCACCCGCGAAGAACTCGTCGACCTGCTGCTGAGCGGCCGGCAGAAGTACAGCTCGATCTTCAACTATCCAACCCTGACCTGGGCGGACGTCGGGGCCATCGGCTGGCTGGTCGACGGTGCCGCGATCATCAACCAGGTGCCGCTGTGCCGCTGCTCGTACGGCCCGTACGCCAGAGCGATGATCCGGGTCTGCAAGGAGGAGTCCTTTCACCAGCGGCAGGGCTACGAGATGCTGCACACCCTGGCGCACGGCACCCCGGCACAGCGGCAGATGGCCCAGGACGCCGTCGACCGCTGGTGGTACCCGTCGCTGGCGATGTTCGGTCCGCCCGACGCCGACTCCACCCACTCGGCCCAGTCCATGCGGTGGAAGATCAAGCGGTTCTCCAACGACGAACTGCGGCAACGCTTCGTCGACATGTGCGTCCAGCAGATCGGTGCGCTCGGGCTGGCCCTGCCGGACCCGGCGCTGCGCTGGAACGAACAGCGTCAGGCGTACGACTTCACCGAACCCGACTACGCGGAGCTGCACCAGGTCATCCGCGGGAACGGTCCGTGCAACCGGCAGCGACTGGCCCACCGCCGGGCCGCGCACGCCGACGGCACCTGGGTCCGGCAGGCGGCCCGGGCGTACGCGGCGAAACAGGCAGCGAGAACAGCAGCAGCAGCGGTGGGGGCAGGTGCCGGGTGAGCGACGAACCGACTCCGCCGACCCCGCTGTGGGAGGTCTTCGTCCGGTCCCGGCGCGGGCTGTCCCACACCCATGTCGGCAGCCTGCACGCCTCCGACGCGACCCTCGCCCTGCGGCACGCCCGTGACCTCTACACCCGCCGGCAGGAAGGGGTCTCCATCTGGGTGGTGCCGGCAGAGTCGATCACCGCCTCCAGCCCGGACGAGAAGGAGGCCTTCTTCGATCCGGCCGCCGACAAGATCTACCGGCATCCGACCTTCTACCCGGTGCCCGACGGGGTGCGTCACCTGTGACCACGACCACCCCCGCCGACCAGCTGCTCTGCTGGGCAGACGACGCGTTGGTCGCCGCCCAACGGTTGACCTACTGGTGCGCCCGCGCCCCCGAGCTCGAAGAGGACGTCGCGCTCGCCAACATCGCGCTTGATCAACTCGGCGTCGCCCGGCTGCTGCTGACCTACGCCGCCGAACAGCTCCCACCGGGTGCGGTGCCAGCCGCACCGCCCGCCGATGCGGTGACCGAGGACACCCTGGCGTACCTGCGCGCCGACCGGGAGTTCCGCAACTGCCTGCTCGTCGAGCTGCCCGACGACGATTTCGCGGCCACCATCGGCAAACTGCTGTTCCTCTCCGCGCACCAGTTGTTGCTCTACGCCGTGCTGCGCGACGGGCCGGACCAGCGGCTCGCCGCGATCGCCGGCAAGGCCCGCAAGGAGTCCGCCTACCACTTCGACCACGCCCGGCTCTGGACGCTGCGGCTCGGCGACGGCACCGACGAGTCGCACCGACGGATGCAGCACGCGGTCGACGAGCTGTGGCCGTACACCCATGAACTGGTCGGCCCACTGCCCGGCGGCGGACCGGCCGGCCGGCGCGACGACTGGCTCGCCGCTGTCACGCCGGTCCTCGCCGAAGCGACCCTGCGGCCACCTGCGGCCGACGACGACCGCTGGCGGCCCGGCGGCGGCCGGTCCGGCCAGCACACCGAGCACCTGTCCTACCTGCTCGCCGAGATGCAGGTGGTGCACCGGGCCCACCCGGGAGCGCGGTGGTGAGCCGCCGGGCGGTCGCGGCCCGGACGGCCGTCGCGGCCGTCGTCGACCCGGAGATCCGGGTGCTCACCATCGACGACCTCGGGGTGCTGCGCGGTGTCGACGTTGACGAGTCCAGCGGAGCGGTGCGGGTCACCGTCACCCCCACCTACACCGGTTGCCCGGCGATGGAGCTGATTCGAAGCGAGATCCGGGCAGCGCTGGCCCGCGCCGGTTTCACCGAGGTGACGGTCAGCACCGAGCTGGCACCGGCCTGGAGCACCGACTGGATCTCGCCGGCCGGCCGGGCCAAGCTCACCGCCGCCGGCATCGCCCCACCGGCACCGGCCGCCGACGGTCCGGTGCCGGTCCAGTTGACCGTGCGCTGCCCGGCGTGCGGCTCGCCGCGCACCGAACAGCTCAGCCGGTTCGGCGCCACCGCCTGCAAGGCGCTGTGGCGGTGCCAGGACTGTGTCGAACCCTTCGAGCAGATGAAGGCCCTGTGATGATCGTCGACGACGAGGTGATCCGGTGGCGGTGACGATCAGCCGGCCGGCGCGGCGGCGTCCGGTCTTCCACCAGCTGCCGGTCGACGACGTCGACCCGCTCACCGACGACGCGGTCGCGGTCACCTTCGCGGTGCCACCACACCTGCGCGAGGCGTACCGGTTCCAGGCCGGGCAGCATCTGACCGTACGGCTGATCGACCCGGCCGGCGGCCCGCAGGTGCGCCGCTCGTACTCGATCTGCTCGACCCCGGCGGAGCTGGCCGATCATGGACGGTTGCGGATCGGCGTGCGGCACGTCGTGGGCGGCGTCTTCTCCGGGTACGCGGTGCGCCGGCTGAGCGCCGGGTCCACCGTCGACGTGATGCCCCCGCTCGGGCACTTCACCACCGCCTTCGCGCCGGACCGGTTCCGGCACTACGGGGCGTTGGCGGCCGGTTCGGGCGTCACCCCCGTGTTGTCCCTGCTCGCCACCGGGCTGGCCACCGAACCCGGCAGCCGGTTCACCCTGATCCTCGGCAACCGGTCGGCGCACACCGTGATGTTCGCCGACGAGATCGCCGACCTGAAGGACCGCCATCCGACCCGGCTGCAGGTGGTGCACGTGCTATCCCGCGAGGTCCAGGAGGCGGAGCTGCTCACCGGGCGGATCGACGCCGCCCGCTTCGGCCAGCTGCTGGAAACCGTGGTGCCGGGCGACCGGGTCGACGAGTGGTTCCTCTGCGGTCCGTACGGGCTGGTGACGGCGGCCCAGCAGGTGCTTGCCGAGCGTGGCCTCGCGCCGGACGCGGTGCACACCGAGCTGTTCCACGCCGGCGACGCACCCACTGCCGCCGGGTCGACCGGCAGCGAGCCGGCCGCCGGTGTGTCGACTGAGGCCACCGGCGCCGAGGTGACCGTACTGCTCGATGGGCGGGCCTCCACGGTGCGGGCGCTGCCGGGGGAGCGGGTACTCGACGCGGCGCTGCGGGTCCGGGCCGAGTTGCCGTACGCCTGCAAGGGCGGGGTCTGCTCCACCTGCCGGGCGAAGGTGGTCGACGGCGCGGTCACGATGGCCAGCAACTACGCCCTGGAGCCCGACGAGCTGGCCGACGGGTACGTGCTGACCTGCCAGTCCAGCCCGACCACCGACCGGCTCACCGTCGACTACGACGCCTGACGGAGCGGCTCGGTCCGCACCTCACCGGTCCAGGTCCTGCAGCAGCCGTCGGGCCTGGGCGTGTGAGGTGACCCGGACGAACTGCAACCGACTCCATCGGGGGTCGACCATCGCGGCCTGGTAACGGCGGCGGTAGTAGGGGTGTTTCTGCCAGGCCCAGACGATGATCGAGTTTTCCGGGTTGCGGCTGAACAGGTTGGACCAGCGTTCCCGGTTGCCGTTCCACAGCTTCACCCGGTACGCAATCCGGTGCAGGGTGCGCCAGATGATCTGGCGCATCACCCGGTGGCGCGGCAGGTCGTACCAGATCACCGTGTCGGCGTGCTGCCAGATCGTCTCCTGCACCGCCGCGTAGTTGCCGTCGGTCACCCAGCCGTCGCCGGCGATGGCGTCCGCGACCGAGGCCTGGAAATCGTCGGCCGACGCCGGCTGCCAGCCGGGCTGCTGGAACAGCCCGTCCAACTCGACGTGTGGCACGCCGAGCCGGCCCGCCAGCTCGGCGGCCATGGTGGACTTGCCGGACCCTGGCCCGCCGACCACCGATACCCGTCGCACGAGTGTGCAGGCTAGCGCGGCGCAGCGATCTCGGCATCCGGTTTGACCGACTGCTCGGCGGTGGCGGTCCGCTGACCGGGGATCGGTGTCGGGCGCAGGGCCACCTCGACGGTCTTGCGGGTGCCCCAGCCGGTCTTCCAGCAGGTGGCCACGCCGAACCAGCGGGTCGCGCGCAGGACCAACATCGCCCAGGCCACCGCGACCGGGGCGAGCGCCCAGGTGCCCCACTGGTACGCCGTCGACTGGTCCGAGCGGCGGATCGTCAGGTACCGCAGACACTGCGCGTATCCGATGACGATCGGGACGCTCACCAGCCAGGGCAGCGCGGCGAGCGACGGTTCCTGGATCGGGATCACGATCGCCACCGTCACGAACAGGGTGGTGGACAGCAGCGTCGTCGCCCATCGGATCAGGTGCAGCCAGTAGGCCCACGAACGCAGTGGGAGGTACCGCATCCGCCACAGCGACCGGATGAACGAGCCACGCATCCAGCGGACGAACATCCGGAGGAAGTGGCTGGTCCTCTCCGGCATCAGCGCGAAGGCGAACGCGGACGGCTGTTGGACGGTCCGGCCGTCCAGCATGGCGAACAGGGTCAGCATCGAGTCGTCGCTGAACGGCACCCGCCGCCCGGCGAACGTCTCGTTCAGGTAGCTGTCCAGGTTGTCGCGGAGGATCTGGCCGCGGTAGACCGCGATCGGGCCGGAGTTGACCCAGACCGCGCCGAGGACGGACAGGGCGGATCGGTCGGTCAGCTGCCCGGCGACGAACCACAGGTCGGTGAAGCGGGTGAGGAACGACGACCGGACGTTGGCCGCCATCACGATTCCCGCCACCGACCGCACCGTCGGGTCAGCCAGCGGCTTGAGTAGTTCACCGAGGGCGTGCGGGTCGCTGATCGTGTCCGAGTCGACCGTCCAGTACACGTCCGCATCGAATGCCTGGGCGATACCTGCGGCCTGCGCGTGCCGTTTGCCCGCGTTGTCCTGGCGCAGCCACACCGGTCGGATGCCGGCACGCGCGGCGGCCTGCTCGAACCAGGCCCGGATCTCGGCGTAGGCGGCCTCGCCGGTGGTCGATCCGTCGTCGACGACGACGATCGTCCGAGGCCGGCGGTGCTGTCCGATCATCGACTCCAGACAGGCGCGCAGCGCCGCCGGGTCCTCGTTGTACGCCGGGACGAGGGCCGCCACGTCGAGTGCGTCGAGGGCCTGTTGCCGGGCGCGGCCGACCAGGTACGGCTGGTTGAGGTAGGCGAATCCCAGTTGCCACACCAGTAGGCCGTACATGAGGACGTAGACCGCGGTGAAGCGGTGCCCGGTGCCGTGGCTGAGCAGGCCGACGGCGGCCAGCGCGTGGTGGGCGGCCCACACCGCCACCGCCGCCAGCAGGGCAGCGGCGGCGGCGTAGGTGCGCCCCGGGACGAGGGTCGCGGTCACCGATCTGAGGCGGGGCGACCCGGGCGGAAGGACAGACGGACGAGTAGCGCGCCGATGACGATCATCATGGCGGCGGCGGTGACCAGGGCGGCCGGCAGTGAGAGGCTCAGCTGCCCGATACCGCCGATTCCGCCGATGGTGATGGCGGCCTGTGTGCCGGTTCGTGGCAGGGAAGCGGCTGACATGAAATTGTCTCCTTGAACGATCGAGTGGGGGATTTGGGCAGCGTGAGTCGTGGCATGCGCCGATATTCGGCGATGCGTATCGAACGACTTTAGGTGCTTCGTCGAACCTGTGACAGTTCCGTGGGTATCGGCGGGCGAGCCGATCCGGGAGTCGCGGCCCAGCGTAGTTGCGGTGTGCCGGCAACGCCAGAGGTAGCCACGGCAAAGCGCAAAATATGTCGTACGTGAATGACACTACGATTTACTGCTGCTCTTTCTCGGCTTGGTCCTCCGTCAGTTGAATGCTTGCCGAATCACGATGGATCAGGCCCTGCGTGGCCAGGGCGGCGGCGGCCGCCGCCAGCGGCAGGGCGGGGAGCGCGTAGCGCGGTTCGTACATGCCGATCGCCACGGTGAACACGGCCAGGCCGGGGCCGGCCAGCACCAGCAGCACGGTGTCGAGTCGGATCCAGCCCGCGACCCGGCGGCCGGCGACCAGCGCCGCGATGGTCAGCAGTACGGCCAGCGAGAGCACGACCGGGATGCCGCGGGTCCAGGTGCCGTACCGGTGCAGGGCCCGGGTCAGCCCGGTGGCCGGCGGGGCGACCTGCGGATCGTTCACCTCCGGCCGGTAGCCGGTGGAGGCCTGGGCGGGTGGGCAGTTGTCCTGCACCGGAATCCGTACCGAGCGGAACCGCTCCGGCGGCACCAGTCGCTCCCGCAGGCATTCGTTCATCGGCCCGAGGTAGCGGCCGGGTACGAAGTGGGCGGCGCTCTCCCTGGCGACGATCGCCAGGTAGTCGCCGGGCTGCTGGACGATGACCTTCCTGGAGAAGCTGGTCAGCAACTGGACGCCCTCCGGCGTGTAGACCCAGTCCTCGAGGCGGTCCGGCCGGCGCCAGAAGAACGCGTCGGCGCGGTCCCAGCGTTCCCCGAGCGCCTGGTCGGGGCAGGCGATCCGCTCCTCGTCGGTCAGTTCGAGCCGATCGCAGTCGGCGATCATCGCGGCCCGGCCGTACAGCGCGGTGCCGCTCTGCGCCCCGTAGACGCTCTCCCGGTCGCCGACCCAGACCAGCACCATGGCGTACGGCACGGCGAAGGCCACCAGGTAGCCGACCACCGGCCGCCAACCCACCCGGCGCACGACCAGGTAGAGGGCCAGCAGCAGGACGACCGGCAGGGCGGTCGGCTTGGTCACCCAGGCGGCGGCGATCAGGGCACCGGAGACGATCGCGGCCACCAGGCCTGGTCGGGGCGACCAGAGCAGCGCTCCGACGGCGGTGGCGAACAACACCATGAACAGCAGATCGGGCAACAGGTAGTGACCGACGGTGAGGACCAGCGAGTCGAAGATCAGTGGTACGACGGCCACGGTGGCCAGCCAGCGGACGACGCCCCGGTGCATCAGCAGGGCGTACAGGCCTACGGCGAGCAGCAGGCTGAGCAGATGCTGGGCGATCGCGACGGCGGTGAGAGTGCCGGTCGGCGCGAGCGCGGCCAGCAGCAGCACGTAGCCGAGCGGCCGGTTCGGGTGGGGCTGCAACGGCTGCTCGAGCATCATCAGGTAGGCGCCGCTGTCGCCGTGGAACCAGAAGGCCGGCTGGTACGCCAGCAGGTAGGCGACCCGCAGCGCGATCCCGGCGGCGAGCATGATCACCACGGGTAGGTGTCGGCGGAGCAGCGACATCCGGTGGCTCCGCTCCTCCCCCAACGTGGCAGTACGCTTCATGCGTGACTACCAGCCGGGAGATCGACCGCATCCTGCAGCGAGGCGCCGACGGTGGGCGGATCACCGCCGAGGAGGCGCTGCTGATCTACACCGACGCGCCGTTGCACGCCCTCGGCGAGGCCGCGGACGCGGTGCGGCGGCGCCGGTACCCGGACAACATCGTGACGTACCTGATCGACCGCAACATCAATTACACCAATGTCTGCGTCACCGCGTGCCGGTTCTGCGCTTTCTACCGCGCACCGAAACACGCCGAGGGCTGGTCACATCCGATCGAGGAGATCCTGCGTCGCTGCGGTGAGGCGGCCGACCTGGGGGCGACCCAGGTCATGCTGCAGGGTGGGCATCACCCTGATTTCGGGGTGGAGTACTACGAGCAACTGTTCGGCGCGGTGAAAGCCAGTTACCCGCAGTTGGTGATCCACTCGATTGGCCCGAGCGAGATCCTGCACATGGCCAAAGTATCTGGTGTCTCCCTCGACGAGGCGATTGTCCGGATCAAGTCGGCCGGGTTGGATTCGATCGCCGGCGCCGGCGCCGAGATGCTGCCGGAGCGCCCTCGACGGGCGATCGCCCCGCTCAAGGAGTCCGGGGCGCGCTGGCTGGAGGTCATGGAGCTGGCACACCGGCACGGCATCGAGTCGACCGCGACGATGATGATGGGCACCGGCGAGACGAACGCCGAACGCATCGAGCATCTCCGGATGATTCGGGATGTCCAGGACCGGACCGGCGGTTTCCGGGCGTTCATCCCGTGGACCTACCAGCCGGAGAACAACCACCTGAAGGGGCGTACCCAGGCGACGGCCCTGGAGTACCTGCGGATGATCGCGGTCTCCCGGCTCTTCTTCGACCAGGTGGCGCATCTGCAGGCGTCCTGGCTCACGACCGGCAAGGACGTGGGGCAGCTGGCGCTGCACATGGGCGTCGACGACCTCGGGTCGATCATGCTCGAGGAGAACGTCATCTCCTCGGCCGGGGCCCGGCACCGGTCGAACCTGCACGAGCTGATCTGGATGATCCGTTCGGCCGGCCGGATCCCGACCCAGCGCGACACCCGGTACCGCCACCTCGCCGTACATCACACTCCAGCGGACGATCCGACCGACGAACGGGTGGTCTCGCACTTCTCGTCGATCGCGCTGCCCGGTGGTGGGGCGCGTCGTGAACTGCCGTTGGTCGACGCCAGCTGACCGCTGACAGCCGGCGACTGAGCAGCTGCGGTTCATCCGTTCGGTGTGGTCCAGCTGGCGACCCGGCCACCCGGTCGCGACGGTAGGTCGGCGGCCCATCGGCCGGTCGTGGCGGGTACCACCGTCGATGCGGCCGAGGGTGCGCGAACCTTAGGTCAGGGAGCCATAACGTGTTGATCACGAGGCGCGCGAAGCTGCGGGCTGGCCGCTAACGTCCTCGTCAACAACGTTCCGGCAGCCACCCGCGCCGCGACACCGACCTGTCGGTCGTCGCCGGTCACGTCCCCCAGGGCGGGCCGCCGGAGGGTGTACTCCAGCGGCCCGGGCGGGCCGTCTACATAACGCACGGCAGTTCGGGCGGGGTGGTTCACCACCCCGCCCGAAATGTTTCTGCGCCGCCCGGCGGCATCGCTTCCTGGCCAGTTCCCAGTCAGGTTCGGCCCGTCGGGCAGGTGGGACCGACTTCGGCGGCTCCGCTCAATACGCTGTGCCGTCATGCGGACGAAAATGTCGATGCTCGGTCGGATCGCGGCCATGCTGCTCACCACTGCCGCGACGACGATGTTCGGCGCCGTACCCGCAGCCGCCGCCGACGGCACCGACCTGGGGGTGGCGATCAGCGGCAACGTGGTCAATTCCTACGGGTCCAAGGCGACAGTGATCACCGTGACCAACCACGGGCCCGGCGCCGCCAGCGGGATCATCCTCGATCTCAGCGAGACCAGGGTCGACAGTGAGGCGATCGACCCCGGCACCGTGCACTTCTGCGACTCGCTGCCCGGCACCGAGCCGCAGGTGAATCCGCCATCCCCGGACCCGGACCCGGAGCACCCCAACCGGGGCTACGACATCCCGGTGGCGGGCAAATGTGCTCTGGCGGACCTGCCGGCCGGTCGGTCCATCCGGCTGGAGACAGAAGTCACGGTGTGGCACCCGATGGGCATTCCGATCGGTACAATTCGGGCGAGGATCAGCCACGACGGCACCGACCCGGTGGCCGGAAACGACGCGGCGCAGGCCTCGTTGATCACCGTCGGGCACGCCACCGACCTGTACGTGCGCGCGTGGGACGTGCCGTACCGGCCGGAGGGCGAGACCGGGGCGGTGGTGCCGGGCGAGGCCACCGTCCTGCACTACGAGGTCGGCAATCCGGGTACGGCAGCGGTGACCGGGATCACCCTCACCGTGCGCCTGCCCGACCAGGTCGAATTCACCGAGTCACTGGCGGGATGTCAGTACGACATCGACCGCACCGAGACCACCTGCGCGTACCCAGATCTTCAGTTGGTCCCGAAGTCGGCGCAGACCGCGACCGCGCCCTCGGCGGTGATCTTCACCCATGAGATTCGGGTCCTGCCGAGTGCTCCGGCTCCGGCGGTGCTCGCCGACGGATCGGTGGCGCTGTCGCTGACCGGTGCCACCGATGACGTGGCAGCGCTGGCCGAACCGGCGGCGTCGGCGTCCGTGCTGCCGGCGGGGGCGGTGGCCGCCGTCGCCTCGGACATCGACCCCAGTGACAACCGGGACTCGTTCGCCGTCACCACCGGACCTGCCGGCGGCGACGGGGCGGGTCTTCCGGTGACCGGGCCGGACAGCCGGACGATCGCCGGACTCGGTCTGGTCGCGTTGCTGTTCGGCGCATTGTTGACGATGCTGGCACGGCGGGGTCGCCCCCTGTCCCGGGCCAGGGCCGGCGAGCTGACCGGCTAGGGACCCGCGCCCCGCGTCCGGGCCGGTAGCTGGCAGAGTGGTCGGGCGTGACGAACACTCCGCCTCCGGTGCGAGCTAGCCTGGACAAGCAGCCGGCCGAGGTCGCCGCGATGTTCGACGGCGTCGCCGGCCGCTACGACCTGACCAACACCGTCATCTCCTTCGGGCAGGACCGGTACTGGCGTCGGGCGACCCGTTCGGCGCTGCGGCTGCGGGCCGGCGACCGGGTACTCGACGTCGGAGCCGGCACCGGGGTGTCGACGGCCGAGCTCGGCCGCCACGGGGTGTGGGCGGTCGGCTCGGACATCTCCCTCGGCATGCTGCGGGCCGGCCGACGGGTGCGTCCCGACGTCGCGCTGCTCGCCGGCGACGCGTTGGCGCTGCCGTTCCCCGACGGGACCTTCGACGCGGTGACGATCTCGTTCGCGCTGCGCAACGTGGTGGACACCGGTGGGGCGTTGGCCGAGCTCGCCCGGGTGACCCGGCCCGGTGGCCGGCTGGTCGTCTGCGAGTTCAGCCGGCCGACCAACCCGGCCTTCCGCACGGTCTACCTGTCGTACCTGATGCGGTCGGTGCCGACGGTGGCCCGTGCGGTGGCCAGCAACCCGGACGCCTACGTCTACCTGGCCGAGTCGATCAGGCAGTGGCCGGACCAGTCGGCGTTGGCCGGCCGGATCGTGGCCAACGGCTGGCGTTCGGCACAGTGGCGCAACCTCACCGGCGGCATCGTGGCGCTGCACCGGGCGGTTCGGGGGTAGTGCGACACGGTGCGGCGTGGTGTCCGTCGATGGGTGGTTTGGTGCTCCCGGTCACCGGCCGGGGTCGCTACCTCGCAGGGTTAGGGTCACCTAACCGATTGCTGCCCTGTCAACGGTTCTAGACTCACCCCGAGCAACGCTTGTGAAGCATTTCACGAGCGGCCGGGAGATGAACGGGAGGTGGCTGTGAGTGACACCGAGGCCGACGTGATCGTCGTCGGTGCCGGCCCAGGAGGCTCCGCGGCCGCCTACCACCTCGCCCGGCACGGAGCACGGGTGCTCCTGCTGGAGAAGACCACCTTCCCTCGGGAAAAGGTCTGTGGCGACGGGCTCACCCCGCGCGCCGTGAAACAGTTGATCAAGCTTGGCGTCGACACCTCCCCCGAGGCCGGCTGGCTGCACAACCGAGGCCTGCGGGTCATCGGCGGTGGTTTGCGGTTGGAGCTCGACTGGCCCGATCTGGCCAGCTTCCCCAACTACGGCCTGGTCCGGACCCGGCTCGACTTCGACGACCTGCTGGCCAACAGGGCCGTCGAGGCCGGTGCCGTGCTGCACACCAACACCAACGTGGTGGCACCCGATCTGGATACGACCGGACGTGCGGTGGGAGTCAGCGCCGAGGTCGGCCCCGACAAGGAGCCGGTCACCTTCCGCGCGCCGCTGGTCATCGCCGCCGACGGGGTCTCCGGGCGGCTCCCACTCGCCATGGGCCTGGCCAAGCGCGAGGACCGGCCGCTCGGCGTCGCGGTCCGCCGCTACTACCGCTCTGCGGTCCGGCACCAGGACGACTACCTGGAGTCCTGGCTGGAGCTGCGCAGCCGGGAAGGCGGCGACAAGCTGCTGCCGGGCTACGGCTGGATCTTCGGAATGGGTGATGGTCGGGTCAACGTCGGGCTCGGCATCCTCAACTCCTCGGCAGCCTTCGGCAAGACCAACTACCGGCGGATGCTCACCGACTGGCTGGGTAGCACCCCGCCCGACTGGGGACTGGCCGACGAGGCCAACGCCGACGGCCCGATCCTCGGTGCCGCGTTGCCGATGGGTTTCAACCGGGTTCCGCACTACACCCGGGGGGTCATGCTGGTCGGTGACTCCGGCGGCATGGTCAACCCCTTCAACGGCGAAGGCATCGCGTACGCGATGGAGTCCGGCGAGCTGGCCGCGGAGGTGGCGGTCCAGGCACTGGCCCGACCCGCCGGTGCGGACCGGGAACGCGCGCTCGCGCAGTACGCGGCCGAGTTGAAGATCCGTTTTGGCGGCTACTACCGGCTCGGCAACATCTTCGTGAAGATGATCGGCAACCCCCAGATCATGCGAATCGCCACCAGACACGGCATGCCGCATCCGACACTGATGCGGTTCGTCCTGAAACTGCTGGCGAACCTGACCGACCCGCGCGACGGGGACGCGATGGACCGGATGATCAACGCGATGACCAAGGCGGCTCCCGCCGCGTGAGCACACCACCAGCACCACCCCGGGCCGGCAAGCCCGCTGCACCAGCCACCGGGACGGGCAACGAGGCCTGATCCAGGCAGTCAACATCAGATCGCTGGAAACTGACCGCGGGCAGGGAAGGACGAGCAGGAGAAGCCATGTCGCTCTCGCCTTACATACCCATCGTCGGGGTGTTCGCCCTCGCGTCGGCCTTTGCGCTGTTCTCGGTGGCCGCCGCCCGACTGGCCGGACCGCTGCGCTACAACCGGGCCAAGCTCGAGGCGTACGAGTGTGGGATCGAGCCGAGCCCGGAGCCGGTCGGCGGCGGTCGAATCCCGATCAAGTTCTACCTGACCGCGATGATGTTCATCATCTTCGACATCGAGATCATCTTTCTGATCCCGTGGGCGGTGTCGTTGGACCCGCTCGGTGCGTTCGGGTACGTCGCGGTCTCGCTGTTCATCGTCGCTGTCTCGGTCGCCTACGTGTACGAGTGGCGCCGCGGCGGGCTCGACTGGGACTGAGGGAGGAACCATGGGAATCGAGGAGAAACTCCCCGCCGGCGTACTGCTCACCTCGGTGGAGAAGCTGGTCAACTGGTCGCGGCGGACCTCGGTCTGGGGTGCGACCTTCGGGCTGGCCTGCTGCGCGATCGAGATGATGGCAGCCGGGGCCCCGCACTACGACATGGGTCGTTGGGGCATGGAGGTGTTCCGCGCCTCACCGCGTCAGGCCGACCTGATGATCGTCGCCGGCCGGGTCAGCCAGAAGATGGCCCCGGTGCTGCGGCAGATCTACGACCAGATGGCCGAGCCCCGCTGGGTGCTGTCGATGGGCGTCTGCGCCTCCAGCGGCGGCATGTTCAACAACTACGCGATCGTCCAGGGCGTGGACCACGTGGTGCCGGTCGACATGTACCTGCCGGGCTGCCCGCCCCGCCCGGAGATGCTCATCGACGCGGTGCTCAAACTGCGCGAGAAGATCGGCCACGAGCCGCTCGGCCCGAACGGCCGCAAGATGCTCGAAGCCCGCCGGGCGCGCGGCGACGTTCCGGTGGTCGCCCCCGGCGCGATGCCGTCGTCGTACCGCTCCGACAAGGCCCGTCGGGCCGAGTGGGAGCAGGCGGTCCGGGACGGCCGCGAGGAGCAACTGCGGATCGAGAACTGGATGAACGCACAGCACCACCTGCGCCCGAAAGAGGGCATCAAGTGAGCACCGCGGGCACGAGCGGAAAGGACGGTCCAGTGACCGGGCCGACGAACGCGCCGAGCGAGCAACCCGGTGGCGGCGTACCCGTCGCCGCGCCGCCGGTCGGGGCGACCAGCGGCGCACCGGCCGAGTTCCCGCCGGCCAGCGGGGCCGGTCGCGGCATGTTCGGCATCCAGGGCTCCGGCGACACCTCCGGCTTCGGCGGCCTGGTCCGTCGCCGGGCGAGTGTGGCCGGCAGCGAACGGCCGTACGGCGGCTACTTCGACGAGGTCTACGACGCGCTCGAAGAGGCCTACCCCGCCTTCGCCGACGCGATCGAGAAGGTCGTCGTCGACCGGGGTGAGCTGACCCTGCACATCAAGCCGGAGCGGATCGCCGAGGTCTGCCGGGTGATGCGCGACGACGAATCGCTGCGCTTCGAGCTCTGCTCGTCGGTCTCCGGGGTGGACTACCTCGGTGCCGACGAGCGCCGGCTGCACGTCGTCTACCAGCTGACCTCGATGACGTACCGCCGTCGGGTCCGGTTGGAGGCGGCGGTGACCGCCGAGGACCCCCACCTGCCGAGCGTCACCGCCGTCTACCCGACCGCCGACTGGCAGGAGCGGGAGGCGTACGACATGTTCGGTGTCGTCTTCGACGGCCACCCGACGCTGACCCGGATCCTGATGCCGGACGACTGGGAGGGCCACCCGCAGCGCAAGGACTACCCGCTGGGTGGCGTCCCGGTGGAGTACAAGGGTGCCGAGATCCCACCGCCGGACAAGCGGAGGAGCTACCAATGACCGCCGGATACGCAACCGAACGCGAGACCGACGAGGGCAAGGTCTTCACCGTCACCGGTGGTGACTGGGACTCCGTGGTCGGCGGCACCGACCCGCTCACCGACGAGCGGATCATCGTCAACATGGGTCCGCAGCACCCGTCCACCCACGGGGTGCTGCGGCTGGTGCTGGAGCTGGAGGGCGAGACGGTCCGGGAGGCCCGGACGGTCGTCGGCTATCTGCACACCGGGATCGAGAAGAACCTCGAGTACCGCAACTGGGTGCAGGGCACCACCTTCGTCACCCGGATGGACTACCTCGCGCCGATCTTCAACGAGACGGCGTACAGCCTGGCGGTGGAGAAGCTCCTCGGGATCACCGACGACATCACCGATCGGGCGAACACCATCCGGGTGCTGATGATGGAGCTCAACCGGATCTCCTCGCACCTGATCTGGCTGGGCACCACCGGCCTGGAGCTCGGCGCGATCTCGATCATGCTGTACTGCTTCCGGGAGCGCGAGTACATCCTGGAGATCTTCGAGATGATCACCGGGCTGCGGATGAACATGGCGTACGTGCGTCCCGGCGGCGTCGCCCAGGACGTGCCGGACGAGGCGATCGTCAAGATCCGCGAGTTCCTCAAGATGATGCCCAAGCGCCTCAAGGAGTACGAGGACCTGCTCTCCGGCCAGCCGATCTGGCTGGAACGGACGCAGAACGTCGCGGTGCTCGACGTCACCGGCTGCCTCGCGCTGGGCATCACCGGTCCGGTGCTGCGCTCCGCCGGGCTCGCCTGGGACATGCGCAAGACCATGCCCTACTGCGGCTACGAGAACTACGAGTTCGACGTGCCGACCACGCCGAGTGCCGACGTCTGGGGCCGCTACCTGGTCCGGATGGCCGAGATGCGCGAGTCGCTCAAGCTCGTCGAGCAGGCGCTGGACCGGCTCCGGCCCGGGCCGATCATGGTGGCCGACAAGAAGATCGCCTGGCCGGCGCAGCTGGCCATCGGCGTCGACGGCATGGGCAACTCGCTGGAGCACGTCGCCAAGATCATGGGCCAGTCGATGGAGTCGCTGATCCACCACTTCAAGCTGGTGACCGAGGGCTTCCGGGTGCCACCGGGCCAGGTCTACGTCGGTATCGAGAGCCCCCGGGGCGAGTTGGGTGTGCACGCCGTCTCCGACGGCGGTACCCGGCCCTACCGGGTGCACTACCGCGAACCGAGCTTCATCAACCTCCAGGCGATCCCGGCAATGGCCGAAGGCGGCCTGCTCGCCGACGTGATCGCCGGAGGCGCCTCGTTGGACCCGGTGATGGGTGGGTGTGACCGCTGATGGGTTTCAGTCAGGAAACGCACGACCGGGCGCGGGAGATCATCGCCCGCTACCCGGCGGACCGGGCCCGCTCGGCGCTGCTGCCGCTGCTGCACCTGGTGCAGTCCGAGGACGGCTACGTCTCGCCGGCCGGGGTCGAGTTCTGCGCCGAACAGCTGGGCATCAACAAGGCCCAGGTCAGCGCGGTCGCCACCTTCTACACCATGTACAAGCGTCGGCCCAGCGGTGACTGGTTGGTCAGCGTCTGCACCAACACCATGTGCGACGTGCTCGGCGGTCAGCGGGTCTACGACGCGTTGAGTGAACACCTCAGCGTCGGCCACGAGGAGACCACCGCCGACGGCACGATCACGCTGGAACACGCCGAGTGCCTGGCGGCCTGCGACTACGGCCCGGTGATGACGGTCAACTACGACTTCTTCGACAAGGTCGATCCGGACATCGCACTCGGCGTCGTCGCCGAGTTGCGGGCCGGCGGCCGGCCGGCGCCCACCCGGGGTGCCCGACTGTGCACCTTGAAAGAGATGTCGCTGCAGCTGGCCGGCTTCTCCGACACCCGCGAGGGCGCGGTTGCCGACGGACCGGCCGGCGACGCCACCCTGCGCGGGCTGCGGCTCGCCCAGCAGCACGGCGTCTCGGTCGCCGGATTCGACCCGAACACCCCGATCACCGGCGACGCGCCGCCGCCCGCGACCAGCCGCCCGGCCCCGGCCGCGACCGGCAGCACCGCCCCGGACGTCAAGGCACCGCAGACCAAGTCGCCCGAGCTGCGGGCGGCGGAGACCCGCGCGCCGGACGCGAAGACCCCGGTCCCCGACGCGCCCGGCACCACGGTGCCGACCGACCGGGCCGAGCCGGACAGCGACGCCGAGGCCGCCGAATCGGCCGGTGCCGCCGCCAACCCGCCAGCCAGCGACGCCAAGCCGGCCGGCGACAGCCCGCAGCCACAGCGTGAAGCGCTGCGGGACGCGCGCAGTGAGGAGGGCACCCAATGACCGAGCCGCGACGGGAGACCCTGGAGAAGCTCACGCCGGTCCTCACCAAGCGCTGGTTGTCGCCGGACGCCTGGCGGATCGACGTCTACGAGCAGCTCGACGGCTACGCGGCGCTGCGCAAGGTGCTCGCTGGCGCACCGGGCGGCGGCCGTGACCGTGGTGGCGACCCGGTGCACCCGGACGACCTGATCAAACTGGTCAAGGACGCCGGGCTGCGTGGCCGCGGCGGTGCCGGCTTCCCCGCCGGCCTGAAGTGGGGCTTCATCCCGCAGGGCGACGGTAAGCCGCACTACCTGGTGGTCAACGCCGACGAGGGCGAGCCCGGCACCTGCAAGGACCTGCCGCTGATGATGTACGACCCGCACTCGCTGGTCGAAGGCGTCATCATCGCCTCGTACGCGATCCGGGCCAGCCGCGCCTTCATCTACATCCGGGGCGAGGCGGTGCACGCCGCCCGGCGGCTGCGCAACGCCGTCGACGAGGCGTACCGGGCCGGCTACCTCGGCACCGACATCCTCGGCTCCGGTTTCAACCTGGATGTCGTGGTGCACAGCGGCGCGGGTGCGTACATCTGCGGCGAGGAGACCGCACTGCTGGACTCCCTCGAAGGCTTCCGGGGCCAGCCCCGACTCCGCCCGCCGTTCCCGGCCACCCACGGCCTGTACGCCTGCCCCACGGTGGTCAACAACGTCGGCACCATCGCGAGCGTTCCCTACATCGTGCTCGGCGGTGCCGCCTGGTGGAAGACCATGGGCACCGAGAAGTCCTCCGGCCCGATGATCTACTCGCTCTCCGGCCGGATCGCCAACCCCGGCCAGTACGAGTGCTCGATGGGAATCACCCTGCGGGAGCTGATCGAGCTGGCCGGCGGCATGCAGCCCGGGCACGAACTGCGGTTCTGGACCCCGGGCGGGTCGTCCACCCCGCTGCTCAGCGCCGAACATCTGGACGTGCCGCTGGACTTCGAAGGGGTCGCCGCCGCCGGCTCGATCCTCGGCACCACCGCCACCCAGATCTTCTCCGACCAGGACTGCCCGGTCTACGCGACCTACCGGTGGCTGGAGTTCTACCACCACGAGTCGTGCGGCAAGTGCACTCCCTGCCGCGAGGGCAACTACTGGATGGTGCGGGTCTTCCGGCGGATCCTGGCCGGTCAGGGCACCCACGAGGACCTCGACACCCTGCTGGACGCCTGCGACAACATCCTCGGTCGCTCGTTCTGCGGCCTCGGCGACGGCGCGACCAGCTCGGTGACGTCCTCGCTCAAGTACTTCAAGCAGGACTACCTCGACTACATCGAGGGTCGCAAGGCGCCGAAGCTGTCGGAGAAAGCATTGGTAGGTGCTCACTAATGAGTGACGTGGCCAAGACCACCGAGACGGTGACGCTGACCATCGACGGCGTCGAGGTCACCGCGCCGAAGGGGTCGCTGCTGATCCGGGTCGCCGAGAAGCTGGGCGTCGAGATCCCCCGGTTCTGCGACCACCCGCTGCTCGCCCCGGCCGGTGCCTGCCGGCAGTGCCTGGTCGACGTGGAGGGCCAGCGCAAACCGGTCGCCTCCTGCACCCAGACCGTCGCCGAAGGCATGGTGGTCCGCACCCAGCTCACCTCCGAGGTGGCCAAGAAGGCCCAGCAGGGGATCATGGAGCTGCTGCTGGTCAACCACCCGCTCGACTGCCCGATGTGCGACAAGGGCGGTGAATGCCCGCTGCAGAACCAGGCGATGTCCACCGGCCGACCGGACTCGCGCTTCCACGAGCACAAGCGGGAGTACCCCAAACCGGTCGAGATTTCCAGCCAGGTGCTGCTGGACCGGGAACGCTGTGTGCTCTGCCAGCGGTGCACCCGGTTCTCCGAGGAGATCGCCGGGGACACCTTCATCGACCTGATGGACCGCTCCTCCGGCGAGCAGATCAACGTCTACCGGGACGAGGCGTTCGGCGCCGAGCCGGCACCCGACGGCGAGTCCGGCGCTGGCGACGAGCCGTTCAACTCCTACTTCTCCGGCAACACGGTGCAGATCTGCCCGGTGGGCGCGCTCACCGGCGCCCAGTACCGGTTCCGGGCCCGCCCGTTCGACCTGGTCTCCTCGCCGAGCGTCTGCGAGCACTGCTCGGCCGGCTGCGCCCAGCGCACCGACCACCGGCGCGGCAAGGTGATGCGCCGGCTGGCCGGCGACGACCCGGCGGTCAACGAGGAATGGAACTGCGACAAGGGCCGGTGGGGTTTCCGCTACGCCACCGACCGGCTCACCACCCCGCTGGTACGCGACGCCGACAGCGGTGAACTGCGCGAAGCCTCCTGGAGTGAGGCCTTCGCGGTCGCCGCCGAAGGACTGCGCAACGCCCGCGACGGTGCGTACGGGGTCGGGGTGCTGGCCGGCGGCCGGCTCACCGTCGAGGACGCCTACGCGTACGCCAAGTTCGCCCGGGTCGCGCTGCGGACCAACGACATCGACTTCCGGTCCCGGCCGATCGCCGCGACGGCCGGCTCCACCGAGGAGGCCGACTTCCTGGCCGCCCGGGTGGCCGGCGGCAACGACGTGACGTACGCCGACGTCGAGCGGGCACCGGTCGTGGTGATCGCCGGGCTGGAGCCCGAGGAGGAGTGCCCGATCCTCTTCCTTCGGCTGCGCAAGGCGTACACCAAGAAGGGGCTGCGGGTGGTCGCCCTGGCCCCGTACCTGAGCCGAGGGCTGGAGAAGCTGGGCGCGACCCTGGTGCCGGCGGTCCCCGGCGACGAGGCGCGGCTGCTCACCGAGGACGCGACGGTCACCGAGGCACTCGCCCGCTCCGGCGCGATCCTGATCGTCGGCGAGCGGCTGGCGACCGTACCCGGTGGGTTGTCGGCCGCCGGCGCGGTAGCCGAGCGGGCCGGCGCGAAGCTGGCCTGGGTGCCCCGCCGGGCCGGGGACCGGGGCGCGGTCGACGCCGGCTGCCTGCCGAACCTGCTGCCCGGTGGCCGTCCGGTCGCCGACGCGGCGGCCCGGGCGGAGCTGACCGGGGCCTGGGACATCGGCGCCGGGATCATCCCGGCCGAGCCGGGCCGCGACGTCGACGCGATCATCGCGGCGACCGCCGCCGGCAAGGTCGGCGCCCTGGTCGTCGCCGGGGTCGACCCGGCGGACCTGGCCGATCCGCGACTGGCCGAGGAAGCGCTCGACGCGGTGCCGTTCCTGGTCAGCCTGGAGATCAGGGGCAGCGCGGTGACCCGCCGCGCGGACGTGGTGTTCCCGGTCGCGCCGGTGGTGGAGAAGTCCGGCAGCTTCGTCGACTGGGAGGGCCGGCTGCGGACCTTCGAAGCGGTGCTCGACACGACCGCGATGGCCGACTCCCGGGTGCTCGACGCGCTCGCCGCCCAGTTGGGCGTCGAGCTCGGCACCGGCGAGATCAACCTGATCCGCCGGGAGCTGGGTGCGCTGCCGGCGACCAAGGCGCAACGCCCCGGCCTGCCACTGGTCGACCCGGTGACTCCGGCGAGCCCGGCGGCCGGCGAAGCGGTCCTGGCCACCTGGCATCACCTGATCGACCTGGGCACGTTGACCGACGGGGACACCCATCTGGGCGGCACCGCCCGGCTACCGGTGGTCCGGCTGGCGAAGTCGCTGGCCGGCGCGCTCGGCGTCGCCGACGGCGATCCGGTCACCGTCGGCACCGAACGGGGCGCGATCACCCTGCCGGCGGCGGTGACCGACCTGCTGCCCGACGGCGTGGTGTGGCTGCCGACCAACTCGCCCGGCTCGACGGTGCGCCGTAGCCTCGGCGCGGTCTCCGGCGCGGTGGTCAAGGTCAGTGCGGCCGCCAGTCCCAACGGCACCGCCAGCCGCGACGGTGTGACGAACCCGAACGTAGGGGGTCTGCGGTGAACCCAGTGGCACAGGATCCGAACCTGTCCGACTTCGGGCTGGACCCGTGGTGGCTGATCCTGATCAAGGTCGTCTTCGCCTTCGCCTTCGGCCTGGTCGGCACCCTGCTCGGCGTCTGGTTCGAACGCCGGGTCGTCGCCCGGATGCAGGTGCGGCCCGGCCCGAATCAGGCCGGTCCGTTCGGTCTGCTGCAGACCCTGGCCGACGGCCTGAAGATGGCCTTCAAGGAGGACATCCTGCCGAAGGCCGCCGACAAGGTGGTCTACTTCTTCGCCCCGACGATCTCGGTGATCTGCGCGGTGACCGCGCTGTCGGTGATCCCGTTCGGGCCGATGGTGAGTATCTTCGGCACCCGGACCCCGCTGCAGGTCACCGACGTGCCGGTGGCGGTGCTGGTGCTGCTGGCCTGCTCGTCGATGGGCGTGTACGGCCTGGTGCTGGGCGGCTGGGCGTCCGGGTCGACGTACCCCTTGCTCGGCGGGCTGCGGTCGACGGCGCAGGTGATCTCGTACGAGATCGCGTTGGGGCTGTCGGTGGTCGGCGTCTTCATGACCGCCGGCACCATGTCCACCAGCGAGATCGTCACCGCGCAGGCCGGTGGAGACCGGTTCTACTCGATCGGCGGGTTCGACCTGTACGCCCCGGGCTGGTACGCGATCCTGCTGTTGCCCAGCTTCATCATCTTCTTCATCGCCGCGGTGGCGGAGACCAACCGGGCACCGTTCGACCTGCCGGAGGCCGAGTCCGAACTGGTCGCCGGCTACATGACCGAGTACAGCTCGCTGAAGTTCGCGCTGTTCATGCTCTCCGAGTACGTCGCCATGGTGACCATGTCGGCGGTGACGGTGACGCTGTTCCTCGGCGGCTGGCGGGCACCGTTCCCGATCAGCATCTGGGACGGGGCGAACTCCGGCTGGTGGCCGATGCTCTGGTTCATGGGCAAGGTGATCCTGCTCGTCTTCGTCTTCGTCTGGCTGCGCGGCACGCTGCCCCGGCTGCGCTACGACCAGTTCATGCGGTTCGGCTGGAAGGTGCTGCTGCCGATCAACCTGGTCTGGATCCTGGCGCTCGGCGGCATTCGGGTGACCAGCGACTGGGAGCGCAACGACCGGCTGATCGCGATCGGCATCCCGGTCGCCATCCTACTGGCGGTGGTGATCTTCTGGCCGACCCGCCGGGAGCGCCCGACGCAGACCCTGCAGGAGCAGGTCGACGCACGACCGACGGGCAGTTTCCCGTTGCCACCGATGGACCTGCAGGTCCCGCCCAGCCCGCGGGCCAAGCGGGCGGTAGCCGAACGGGAGCCGGCCCAGGTCGGTCCCGCCACCGACGACAAGGAGGTGTGACGTGGGCGCGATCACGGGAACGTTCAAGGGGTTCGGAGTCACCTTCTCGCACATGTTCAAGAAGGTGGTCACCACCGACTACCCGTTCAAGCCGCCGGTGTCCGCGCCGCGCTACCACGGTCGGCACATCCTCAACCGGCACCCGGACGGGCTGGAGAAGTGCATCGGCTGCGAGCTGTGCGCGTGGGCCTGCCCGGCGGACGCGATCTACGTCGAGGGCGGCGACAACACCGAGGAGCAGCGCTTCTCCCCGGGCGAGCGGTACGCCAGCACCTACCAGATCAACTACGCCCGCTGCATTTTCTGCGGGCTCTGCATCGAAGCCTGCCCGACCCGGTCGCTGACCATGAGCAACGAGTACGAGCTGGCCCGCGACTCGCGGCAGGACCTGATCTTCACCAAGGAGCAGCTGCTGGCGCCGCTGTTGGCTGGGATGGAGCAGCCGCCGCACCCGATGCGACTGGGCGACACCGAGAAGGACTACTACGTCGGGGCGCTGACCAACCCGGGCACCTCGGCCGGCGCCGAACGGGCCCCCTGGTCGGAGCAGGGCACCGAGGACGGCTCGGGTACGACGGGAAAGGTTGAGCCATGACCGAGCTCGCGGCGGAGGTCTCCACCGGAGAGGCGGTGACCTTCTGGATCCTGGCGCCGATCGCGCTGCTCGGCGCGATCGGAACGGTGTGGGCCCGCAACGCGGTGCACTCCGCGCTCTGGCTGGTGCTGACCATGCTCTGCCTCGGCGTCTTCTACGTCGTGCAGGGCGGTCCGTTCATCGGCCTTGTGCAGATCATCGTCTACACCGGCGCGATCATGATGCTGTTCCTGTTCGTGCTGATGCTGGTCGGCCGGGACACCACGGACTCGCTGATCGAGACGCTGCATGGGCAGCGGATCGCCTCGATCGCGCTCGGCGTCGGCTTCGCCACCCTGGTCGGCACCGGGCTGTACCGGGGACTCGGCGGGGTGCAGGCGGTCGGGCTGGAACAGGCCAACGCGGACGGCAACGTGCAGGGCATCGCCGCACTGCTGTTCACCCGCTACCTGATCGCCTTCGAGGTGACCGCCGCGTTGCTCACCACCGCCGCGATCGGCGCGCTGATCCTGGCGCACATCGAGAAGCGCAAGGGTGAGAAGCGCGGCCAGCCGGAGATGATGCGGGCCCGGTTCGCACCGGGCAACTACCCCGGTCCGAAGCCGGGTCCGGGTGTCTACGCCACCTCCACCTCGGTGGCCACGCCGGGCCGGTTGCCGGACGGCACGCTCACCGAGCTGAGCATCCCGGCGATCCTGCCGACGCGGGAACTTTCGCCGAGTGAGGCCGCCCCGAAAGGCACTGAAAAATGACTCCGGATTACTACCTGATCCTGTCGGCGGTGCTGTTCACCATCGGCGCGGTCGGCGTGCTGGTTCGCCGCAACGCGATCGTGCTGTTCATGTGCATCGAGTTGATGCTCAACTCCGCGAACCTGGCCCTGGTCACCTTCAGCCGGATCAACGGTGACCTCAACGGTCAGATCATCGCCTTCTTCGTGATGGTCGTGGCGGCAGCCGAAGTGGTCGTGGGGCTCGCCATCATCATGACCATCTTCCGTACTCGACGCTCGGCAAGCGTCGACGACGCCAACCTGCTGAAGTACTAAAGGGGCCCACACGTGGAATCGACTGTGGAGTACGCCCAGGCCACGGGGCTGCTGAGTAGCGTGTGGCTGCTGGTGGCCATCCCGCTGGCCAGCGCGGCGATCCTGCTGCTGCTCGGCCGCTGGGCCGACAAGTGGGGACACTGGCTCGGGGTGGCCAGCGTCGGGGCGATCTTCGCCCTCGGCCTGACCTACTTCTTCCAGCTACGCGACCTGGAAAACCGGGCGGTCGAGCTGAGCCTGTGGCGGTTCATCGAGGTCGGTGGCCTGTCGGTGGACTTCGGGCTGCTGTACGACCCGCTGTCGGCGGTCTTCGTACTGCTGATCACCGGTGTGGGTTTCCTGATCCACATCTACGCGGTCGAGTACATGTCGCATGACCCGGGTCGGCGACGGTTCTTCGCGTACTTTAACCTGTTCGTCGCCGCGATGTTGATGCTGGTGCTCGGCAACAACTACGTGATGCTCTTCCTCGGCTGGGAGGGCGTCGGCCTGGCGTCGTACCTGTTGATCTCCTTCTGGTACGACCTGCCGGCCGCGGTGACCGCCGGCAAGAAGGCGTTCCTGATGAACCGGGTCGGCGACGCCGGCCTGGTGCTGGCGATCTTCCTGATGTTCGCCACCCTGGGCACCACCCAGTTCGACGCGGTCTTCACCGGTGCCGGCGCGCTGGCCTCCGGCACCATCCTGGCGATGGGCCTGCTGCTGCTGCTCGGGGCCACCGGCAAGTCCGGCCAGTTCCCGCTGCAGGCCTGGTTGCCCGACGCGATGGAAGGCCCGACCCCGGTCTCGGCGCTGATCCACGCCGCGACGATGGTCACCGCCGGCGTCTACCTGATCGCCCGGTCCAACCCGATCTTCTCGGCGAACCCGACGCTGCAGACCGTGGTGGTCAGCATCGGTGCCTTCACTCTGCTGCTCGGCGCGGTCATCGGTTGCGCCAAGGACGACATCAAGCGGGTGCTGGCCTGGTCGACGGTCTCCCAGATCGGCTACATGTTCCTCGGTGTCGGGCTTGGCGGCGGGGCCTACGCGCTGGCCATCGTGCACCTGCTGGCGCACGGCTTCTTCAAGGCCGGGCTGTTCCTCGGTGCCGGTTCGGTGATGCACGGGATGAACAACCAGGTCGACATCCGGCGCTTCGGCGGCCTGTGGCGGTACATGAAGATCACTTGGGCGACCTTCGGGCTGGCCTGGCTGGCGATCATCGGTATCCCGCCGTTGTCCGGCTACTTCTCCAAGGAGCCGATCATCGCGGCAGCCTTCGAACGGGAGGACTGGACCGCCTGGCTGTTCGGCGGCGCCGCCCTGCTCGGTGCCGGGATCACCGCCTTCTACATGACCCGGCTGTTCGTGCTGACCTTCCACGGACCGAAGCGGTGGACCGAAGACATCGACCACCCGCACGAGTCGCCGGCGTTGATGACCGTGCCGCTGATCCTGCTGTCGGTCGGCTCGGTCGCCGCCGGCGCGCTGATGGCCACGGCGGTGCCCGAGTGGCTGACCCCGGTGCTGGGCACTGAGGAAGGCCACCACGAGGCGGTGCTGTCGCACACCGCGGTCACCATCCTGGCGCTGGTGGTTACCGTGCTCGGTGCGGTCGGTGGCTGGCTGCTGTTCCGTAACGGCACCGCCGAGCAGGAGCAGCCGGCCGGGGTGCTGGTCACTGCGGCCCGACGCAACCTCTACACCGACGCGTTCAACCGGGCGGTGTTCGAACGGCCGGGCATCTTCCTCACCCGGGCGCTGGTCTTCCTCGACAACCGGGGAGTCGACGGTCTGGTCAACGGCCTGGCCGCGGCGATCGGCGGCAGCTCCGGGCGACTGCGGCGGCTGCAGACCGGCTTCGTGCGCTCGTACGCGATGTCCGTGCTCGCCGGCGCCCTCGTGGTGGTCGCGGCGTTCCTCGCCCTGCAGATGGGATGGCTGGCGTGAACGACTTTCCGTTCCTCTCGGTGCTGACCGTGGCGCCGCTGGTCGGTGCGCTCGTAGTGGCGCTCGTCCCGCGCCGCCAGGGAGAGTTCGCCAAGTGGCTGGCGCTCGCCTGGTCGACGGCGGTGCTGGTGCTGTCGCTGGTCATGTGGTTCGCCTTCCAAGCTGGCGGCGACCGCTTCCAGTTCCACGAGTCGTACCCGTGGATTCCCAACTGGGGGGTGCGGTTCACCTTCGCCGCCGACGGCATCGCGCTGGTCATGCTGATGCTGATCGCCGTACTGGTGCCGTTGGTGATCCTCGCCTCCTGGCATGACGCGGAGGCGTCGAAGCGGTCGGTGCCGGTCTACTTCGGGCTGCTGCTGATGCTCCAAGGCACGATGATCGGCGTCTTCGCCGCCGCCGACATCTTCCTGTTCTACGTGTTCTTCGAGGTCATGCTGGTGCCGATGTACTTCCTGATCGGCAGCTACGGCGGCCATCAGCGCCAGTACGCGGCGGTGAAGTTCTTCCTCTACTCACTGGTCGGCGGCCTGTTCATGCTGGCCGCGGTGATCGGCCTTTGGGTGGTCGGCGGACAAACCTTCGACTGGCAGGCGCTGAGCCAGATCGACATGTCCACCGGGGTGGAGCGCTGGCTGTTCCTCGGCTTCTTCGTGGCGTTCGCGATCAAGGCGCCGTTCTTCCCGTTCCACACCTGGCTGCCGGACGCCGGTGGCGCCGCGCCGGCCGGCTCGGCCGCGCTGCTGGTCGGCGTGATGGACAAGGTCGGCACGTTCGGCATCCTGCGCTACTGCCTGGGGCTGTTCCCCGAGGCGTCCCAGTGGTTCGCGCCGTGGGCGCTGACGCTGGCAGTGATCGGCATCATCTACGCCGCACTGCTGGCGGTCGGCCAGAACGACCTCAAGCGGCTGGTCTCGTACACGTCGATCTCGCACTTCGGCTTCATCGGGGTCGGCATCTTCGCGTTCACCACCCAGGCCGGCACCGGCGCGGTGCTCTACATGGTCAACCACGGGCTCGCCACTGGCCTGCTGTTCCTGGTCGTCGGCATGTTCGTGGCGCGGCGGGGCTCGGCGCTGATCAGCGACTTCGGCGGGGCCGGGAAGATGGTGCCGGTACTGGCCGGGGTCTTCTTCTTCGCCGGTCTGGCGTCGCTGGCGCTGCCCGGCACCGCCCCGTTCGTCTCCGAGTTCCTGGTGCTGATCGGCACCTTCTCGGTGAACAAGCCGGTGGCGGTGATCGCCACGCTCGGCATCATCTTGGCCGCCGCGTACGTGTTGTGGATGGTGCAGCGCACCACCCAGGGCACGCTGAACCCGGCGCTGGCCACCGTGGACGGCATGAAGCGGGACATCACGCTGCGGGAGAAGGTCGTGGTCGCCCCGCTGATCGCGCTGCTCCTGCTGTTCGGGTTCTACCCCAAGCCGTTGACCGACGTGATCAATCCGGCGATCCAGGCGACGTTGTCCGGTGACGTCGGCACGTCCGACCCCGCCCCGACCGTGGGCGTTATCCAGGAGGCGGCCCGGTGAGCGACATCTCGTTCCCCGAGATCAACTACGCGGCGATCGCACCGCTGCTGATCCTGTTCGGCGCGGCGATGATCGGCGTACTCGTCGAGGCGTTCGTGCCCCGTTCGGTGCGCAACCCGGTGCAGTTGGTGCTCGCCCTGGGCAGCATGGTCGCCGCCCTGATCGCGGTGGTGGCGCAGGGCAGCACCCGGACGGTGACCGCCGGTGAGGCGATCGCGGTCGACGGACCGACGTTGTTCCTGCAGGGCGCCATCCTGGTGCTCGCCATCATGGCGATGCTGCTGATCGGCGAGCGGACCCTGGAGACCGGCGGGGCGTTCGTCGCGCAGGCGGCGATCGTGGTCAACTCCCCGGAGGACCGCAAGCAGGCGGAGGGCCGGTCGGGTGCCACCGAGGTCTACCCGCTGGCGCTGTTCGCGATCGCCGGCATGCTGCTGTTCGTCGCGGCCAACGACCTGCTGACCATGTTCATCGCCCTGGAAGCGTTCTCGCTGCCGTTGTACCTGCTCTGCGCGTTGGCCCGGCGCCGGCGACTGCTCAGTCAGGAAGCGGCGCTGAAGTACTTCCTGCTGGGCGCCTACTCGTCGGCGTTCTTCCTGTTCGGGCTGGCCCTGACCTACGGCTTCACCGCCGGTGTGGACAGCCCGACCGGGCCGGGCGTCGACTTCGCGACGATCCGGCTCGCGGTGGAGACCTCCACCGCCAGCCCGGTGCTGTTGTTCGCCGGCATCGCGTTGATCTCGGTCGGTCTGCTGTTCAAGGCGACCGCGGTGCCGTTCCACGTCTGGGCCCCGGACGTCTACCAGGGTGCTCCGACGCCGATCACCGGTTTCATGGCGGCCTGCACCAAGGTCGCCGCGTTCGGTGCGCTGCTGCGGGTGCTGCACGTCGCGTTCTACGGCGCGGCCTGGGACTTCACCCCGGTGCTCGGCACGATCGCCGTGTTGACCATGCTGGTCGGCGCGATCATGGCGGTCACCCAGACCGACATCAAGCGGCTGCTGGCGTACTCGTCGGTGGCCAACGCCGGCTACCTGCTGGTCGGGGTGCTGTCGTTGTCCGCCGCCGGGCTGGCCAGCACGATGTTCTACCTGGTGGCGTACGGCTTCATCGTGCTCGCCGCGTTCGCCGTGGTGACCCTGGTCCGCGATGCCGACGGCGAGGCCACCCACCTGTCCCGGTGGGCTGGGCTCGGCCGGCGTTCGCCGCTGTTCGCCGGAGTCTTCACCTTCATCCTGCTGGCCTTCGCCGGTATCCCGTTGACCAGTGGCTTCACCAGCAAGTTCGCGGTGTTCGGCGCGGCCATCGGGGACGGCCAGGTCTGGCTGGTGATCGCCGGGGTGGTGACCAGCATGATTCTGGCCTTCCCGTACCTGCGGGTGGTGGTGATGATGTGGCTGAGCGAGCCCAGCGATGCCACCCCGACGGTGGTGATCCCCGGCGCGCTGACCTCGGCGGCGCTGATGATCGGCGTACTGGCCACCCTGCTGCTCGGCGTCGCCCCGGGCGCGCTGCTCGACCTCACCAGCAACGCCGCCGAGTTCGTCCGATGAGCCGCCCCACCCGCCCCCAACCTGGGCCGCGCCGACCGCTGTGGCATGGTTGGGGGTGTGGTGAGGACGGATGACGGCGGCTCCATCGCCTCCGGCGCGAGGGCGGTGACCTCGATCGGGATCGACATCGTCGACCCGCGGCTGCAGGCGTCCGTCGAGCGGGTCATGGCGATGGTCGAGTCCGAACTGCGTGACTGTGTGTTCAGCGCCGACCCGTTCGTGACCGAAGCGGCCCGGCATCTGGTTGAGGCCGGCGGGAAACGGTTCCGGCCGCTGCTGGTGGCCCTCGGGGCTCATTTCGGTGACCCGGGATCGCCGTTGGTGGTGCCCGCCGCAGTGGTGATGGAGCTCACCCACCTGGCGACGCTGTACCACGACGACGTGATGGACGAGGCGCTGGTGCGTCGCGGTGCCCCGAGCGCGAACTCGCGGTGGACCAACTCGGTGGCCATCCTGGTCGGCGACTATCTGTTCGCCCGGGCCGCCGACCTCGCCGCCGACCTGGGCATCGAGGCCGTCCGGCTACAGGCCCGGACCTTCGCCCGGCTGGTGCACGGCCAGATCGCCGAGACCGTCGGCCCACAGGCCGGTGAGCCGTCGGTCGACCACTATCTGCAGGTGATCGGGGACAAGACCGGATCGTTGATCGCGACGTCCGCTCGGTTCGGCGGGATGTTCGGCGGTGCGGCGCCCGAGCATGTCGAGGCGCTCGCCGGGTACGGCGAGATCATCGGCGTGGCGTTCCAACTCTCCGACGACCTGCTCGACATCGCCTCCGAGTCGGCCCAGTCCGGCAAGACACCCGGCACCGATCTGCGGGAGGGCGTGCCCACGCTGCCGGTGCTCTACGCACTCGGCGACGATGACGGTGACGCGGCGGCGCGGCGGCTCCGGGAGATCCTGGCGGCGGGTCCGGTGACCGACGACGACCTGCACGCCGAGGCGCTCGGGCTGCTGCGTGAGTCGCCGGCTCTCAAGCGCGCCCGGGAGACCGTCCGCAGCTATGCGGAGGACGCTCGGGCGCGGCTGGCCCCGTTGCCGTCGGGCGGCCCCCGCCGGGCGATGGAATCACTCTGTGACTTCATCGCCGACCGGACGAACTAGCGGCCACGTCGCCGGCGCTGGCACCCGCCGGCCGGTCGCGGAGCCGGTGCCGCACCACGCCGGGTCGACGGTGGATTTGCGCAGTCCAGGTGGCTGCGGCAGCGGCGACCGAGGGTGCCATTTGCGATGACCTTATGCCAGCTAATAGCATGAACCGAACGTGTCGGGCGCCACACCGATAGTCGCCACCTGGTGCCCCTGATTCGAAAGGGCATTCCACAGGCGGCTGTCTTTTCATATGGTGTAAGTCCCCGGCGGCGGAGGTGGTTGTGCGCGACCCCTTGGCGGAACCTTCGGACCTGATCCGGAGCGTTTCACGGGCACTTCGGGTGCTCGAAGCGGTAGGTCGTGCTCCGCGCGGGCTGACGGTCAAACAGATCGCCCGACGGTGCGAGTTGACCGTGGCCACCACGTACCACCTGGTGCGCACCCTGGCGTACGAGGGTTACGTGATTCGCCGCGAGGACGGCACCTACATCGTCGGGCTCGAGATCGCCGATCGGTACCGCGAACTGGTCACCGCGTTCCGCGGCCCGCCGGCAGTCGGCGAGGCGCTGCGCCGGGCCGCCGTCGAGTCCGGGTACAGCCACTACCTCGGCCGGTTCGTCGGCACCCAGGTGGCGGTGACCGCGTCGGCCGACGGACTACGCTCGCCGTACCTGGAGGACATGGTCCCCGGTTTCGACGAAGGTGCGCACGCCACCGCCCTCGGCAAGGCGCTGCTCGCCACGCTCACCCCTGATCAGCGGTTCCGGTACCTCAAAGAGTTCGGGATGCGGCCGTTCACCTCGGCGACGATCACCACGATCGAAGGCTTCGAAGCCGACCTCGCGGTGGGCGACCGGCGCGGCATGCACCTGGAGATCGGTCAGTACCGCCAGGGCATCGCCTGCGCCGCGGTGATGGTCAACGCGGACAAGGACCTCGAACGGCGGGTGGCGATAGCCTGCGCGTTGCCGGCCGCCGAGATGATGACGTCGGCCCGGGTGGTCCGCGCCAAGCTGCTGACGGCTGCTCGGGCGGTGGCCGAGGCGATGAGCGCACCGGAACATCCGGCAGGCTGAGCGCCGGGGCGCCGGCCGAGCCGGCGGTGCCCGGCCGGCCGAGCAGTTTTCCCAGTACTTGAACCGTCCGGCTGGTGGCTACGTGTCAACAGTCGGAAGGGAAGGGCGCCTCTTGACCGACCAGGATTCACAACTGATGCGCGCGTTGCACGAAGAGCATGGCGACGCGCTGTTCGCCCATGCCCTACGGCTGGCTGGCGGTGATCGTCAACGAGCCGAGGATCTGGTTCAAGAGACGCTGCTGCGGGCCTGGCGTCACCCTGAGTCGCTGGATCCGGAGCGAGGTTCCGTACGCGCCTGGCTGTTCACCACCGCCCGGAATCTCGCGATCGATGCCTGGCGCCGACGCAGCGTCCGGGTCGGCGAGGTCGTCACCGACGAGCTACCGGAGCCACCGCCCGCGGTGGACGAGGCGGACCGTGCGGTGGAGGCATGGACGGTCGCCGAGGCGCTCGGGCGGCTGTCGCCGCCGCACCGTGAGGTGTTGATCGAGTGTTTCTACCGGGGCCGTTCGGTCTCCGAGGCGGCGGCCCGGCTCGGGGTGCCACCCGGCACCGTGAAGTCACGTACACATTACGCACTGCGCGCGTTGCGCCTGGTGCTGGAGGAGATGGGGGTGACCCAGTGAGGTGTGACTACGCGCACGACGATGGAGCTTACGTCCTGGGCGCCCTGTCGCCCTCCGAGCGCACGGCGTACGAGCACCACCTCAGCGGCTGCGCGGGCTGCCGGCAGGCGGTGGCGGAGATCGCGGTACTGCCCGGACTGCTCGGCCGGCTCGATCCCGCCGGCTTCGAACAGATCAGTGACCCACCGTCGGCCGGGCCTCGACTGTCGACCCTGGTCGGCGCGGCCGACCGGGCGCGTCGGCGCGGGCGGCGGGTGCGACGTTGGCAGACGGCGGGCGCGGCGCTCGTCGCCGCCGGCCTGGCGATCGTGGTCGGCTTCGGCGTCGGCTGGGTCGGTGCCGGCGGTACGCCGGACAACACACCTGGTTCCCAACTCACCGCGATGCAGCCGGTGGCATCCGAGATCCCGATTCACGCTGAGGTCGGCCTGCGGCCGGTGGCGAGCACCGGGACCGAGGTGACCATGCGGTGCTGGTGGGAGCCGACCAACCCGGATGGCAGCCCGATGAGCTTCGAACTGGTCGCGTACGACCGGGACGGCGCGAAGCAGCGGGTGGGCTCGTGGGCGGTCAGCCCCGGTGCGGAGATCGTGTTCACCGGTGCCACCCGGTTCGAGCAGGACCAGCTGGAACGCCTCGAGCTGGTGCGCGCCGACGGCGCGGCGATCCTGACGCACCAGGTCGGCTGAGCCGACCCGGTGCGTCCGGTGACCTCAGATGGACCGGCGCCGATGACGCCGGGCTCGATGACACCGGGCTGGCCTCGGTGTCGACGGCCCCGGCGGCCGGATCCGCCTCGGTCAGTTCCATCCAACGGTCCGGGCGGGCCAGCGGCGCGAAGCCCAACGGGGCGTAGACGCCGTGCGCGTCCAGGGTGCCCAGCACCAGCCGCCGGACGCCGCGCCGACCCAGCTCGTCGCGGACCGTGCCGACCAGCCAACGACCCAGGCCACGGCCGCGATGCGACCGATCGATGTAGACGTCGCAGAGCCAACCGAAGGTCGCCAGGTCGGTGACGACCCGGGCGAAACCGACCTGTTGGTCGTCCGCGTCCTGGTAGATCCCGAACACCACCGAGTTGGCGATGGTGGTGGCGACCACCTCCCGCGACCGGCCCTGCGCCCAGTAGGCGTCGGTGCAGAGCCAGGTGTGCACCCGATCCAGGTCGATGCGGTCCGGATCGTCGCAGATCTGATAGCCGCCCGTACGTTCGATCGTCAGCACGCCCCGACCCTGTGCCGAGCATCCGGCGGTACGCCCCCGAATTCCTGACCGGGTCAGTCCCGGTCGAGGATCAGCCCCAGCACCCAGGTGACCACGCTGACGAAGAGCGCCCCGAGTACGGCGGCCGGCCAGAAGTTGTCGACGTGGAACGGCAGTTCGAGCTGTTCGGCGATGAACCCGGTGAGCAGGAACAGCAGTCCGTTCACCACCACCGCGATGAGGCCGAGGGTCAGCAGGTAGAAACCACACCCGACGGTCTTGATGATCGGCTGCAGGACCGCGTTGACCACGCCGAAGATGGCGGAGACGAGCAGCAGGGTGCTGACGGACTCGCCCAGGGAGTTGCTCTCCAGCCGGATGCCGGGAACGACGAAGGTGGCAAGCCAGAACGCCAGTGCGGTGCTGCCCAACCGGATGAGCAGGCTCGTGACGAAACTCATCCGGGGATCTTGTCATGGACGAGGCCGTGACGACCACGGACGTTGCCGATCGTCGATACCATCGCCGAGCGTCGAGCACGTTGTCACCATGGGTTGGCGCCGACCGGCGCCGGAGGTGGTCGGATGGTGTCCGGACCGGACCAGCTGCAGTCACACCGGTACACCACGGCGCGGGTGGTCCGGGCCCTCGTCCGTGGGGATGCCGACCCGACCCGACCCGCGCCGGGGGACCGCAGCGTCAGCGCGACGCTGGCCGGCCTGCTGACCGCGGTCATCCTGCTCGGGGCCGCCGCCGGCTACGGGGCGGTGACGGGCACTGCGCGCGTCGACTGGCGGGACAGCGCGGTGGTGATCGTCGAGCGGGAGTCCGGTGCCCGCTACGTCTACCGCGACGACGTGCTACGGCCGGTGCACAACTACAGTTCGGCGTTGCTGATCGCGGCCGCGGCACCGCCGCGCACCGTGCTGGTGAGCCGGACGGCGCTGCGAGGGGTGCAGCGCGGCGCACCGCTCGGCATCCCGGGCGCTCCCGACTCACTGCCGCCGGCCGAGGAGCTCGTCGGTGCGCAGTGGACGGTGTGTTCCAGCGGGCAGGTCCCGGAGTCATCCGCCGCGACGGCTCGGCCCGACGCGATGGTGCTGGTCGGCGGGACCGTCGCGGCCGGCCGTGAGCTAGGTCGGGACGCGCTGCTCGTCCGGTCGACCGACGGCGGCCTGCACCTGCTCTGGCAAGGCCACCGGCACCTGATCGAGGAGCCGGAGCTGGTGCTCAGTGCCCTCGGTTGGAGCCATCACCGGCCGGTTCCGGTGCCGGCGGCGGTGGTGCGGGCGGTGCCGCCGGGTGCCAGCCTGGTCCGTCCGACACTTTCCCGGGCCGGCGCGCCGTCCGCCGCGATCCCGCAGGCGGCGATCGGCGAAGTGTTCGTGGTGGTCACCCAGAGCGGATCCCGGCAGTACGTGGTCGCGGACCGGACCGGGCTGGCGGCGATCACCCAGGTGCAGGCCGACCTGCTGCTGACCGCGTACGACCAGGCGGAGCCGACGGTGTTGACGCAGGGCCGGTTCCGGGAGCTTCCCCGATCGGCCGGCCTCATTCCGGATGGCCCGCTGCCCCCGCCGGCCACCACGCCCGAAGTGCGGCCGGCGGCGGCCGGCGTCTGCGTACGGGTGGCCGAGGTGGCTGACGCCGGGCCGGCGTCGGTCGCGGTGCGGGTCGACGTGGACCCGGCCTTCGTCGCGCCGGGAGTGCGGTTGCCGCCCGGCCAAGGGGCGCTCGTGCAGGCGGTGCCGCCCGGGGGATCCGCCGCGTCGGCCGGGACTACTTCCGGGCGGCCCGAGGACGATGGGCCGGTGAGCCTGATCACCGACGCCGGACTGCGCCACCGGGTCAGCGATCCGAGGGTGCTCGCCACCCTGGGCTATCCGGACGTCGCGCCGGTGCGGCTGCCCGCCGGGGTCATCGAGTTGGTTCCGGCGGGTCCAGATCTCGATCCACGGCTGGCGCTCGGGTGACGGCCCTTCTCGATGCGCGAGCGACCATCGAGACGAAGCTGTTATCCACAGCGGACGAATTCGGGAGCGCGGCGGCCGGCCCGGCGAACTACGTTCTGCGATAGGGCGGCGACTCCCGATCGCCGAGGTGCGGGTGGACGGGCGGGCGCCGGCATGGTCACGGCACCGGCGCGTCGCCGGTGTGCCGGAAGGAGGCTGGCGGATGTCCCAGACACAGGCCGAGGCCGCGGTGATGCGGCAGACGGCGGGTCGGTTCGAGCAGGTCGACGCGGAGCTGGACACCATGCTGCGGGGCCTGCTGCACCGGCTCGAGGCGGTGCAGGGCGCCTGGCGCGGCGCGGGTGGCCGATCGTTCGAGCAGGTGAAGACGGCGTGGGCGCAGGATCAGGCGGCGCTGCAGGCGGCGCTGCGCGAGACGGCCGCCGCGGTGCGGTCCGCCGGGGTCCACTATCAGTCCGCCGACCTCGCGGCGGCGGACCGGGTGGCCGGGGCCGGCCGCCGGATCGAGTTGCCGCTGTGAGCCCTGGCCACCGTGGGCCGGAGCCGTCGACATGGAGGTGTGCTGGTGACCGAGGGTGTTCTGATCGTCGACTTCTCGGTGCTGCGCCAGGCGAGCGCGGACATCGCGCAGGCGCTGCGTACGCTCGAATCACAGTTGGAGCAGTTGGAGCGTGATGCCGCTCCGTTGATCGCGACCTGGGACGGCGCGGCCCGGCAGGCGTACGAGCAGCGGCAGGGTCGGTGGCGGGCCGCCGCCCGGAGTCTGCAGGCGATGCTGCGCGACATCAAGTTGGCGGTGGACGACTCGGCGGCGGACTATCTGAGCGCGGAGCGCCGTAACGCGAGCCTGTTCCAGTGACTGTCGAGTGGCGTTCGTTTCGCCCGGACCGGTCCGGGTAATCCGGTTCGCCGATCGACATTCGTCAACGTTCAATCGTGTCCACCTGGACACGTAACGTCATTTTGAGTTTGGTGATCGAGAACGCCTCCCCGCCGGCCGTCGTGATCATGGAACTACCTTGTAAGTTGTACCCGACGTGTCGGCAGGTCCGGTGAAAGGGGGGCGGCCGTGACTGATTGGCAGCCGGCCACCGAGGTCGAGGCCGCGATGCGCGATGCCCTGCTCCGGCAGGATCAGGAGTTGTACTTTCAGCTCCTCGCCGGGACCGAGTTGCTGCTGCCGGTCTCGGCGGAGGCCCTCGCCGGCCAGGTCCCGATGGGCTGGGGCACCTGGACGACCAACGGACGCACCCACGTCCTCGCTTTCACCTCGCCGGTGACGCTGCACGCCTGCCTCGGAAACAACGGCAGTTCGGCCCGCCGGGTGACCTTCGCCGATCTGGCCAACACCTGGCCGAATCTCGAGTGGTGGTTGGCCGTGAACCCCGGCCTGCCGATCGAGGGGTGGCTTCCCGCCTGGTTCGTCGCTCAGCTCGCCCGTGGCGACGCGCGGCTACCCACCCGTGGCAGTCAGGCCCGGGCCCGGGCCACGGCGACCGTTCCGACCGGCCAGGGCGGTGGCCCGCCGTCGACGGCCGGTCGTCCCGGCGCGGCCACCGAAGGCTACGGCGGCGACCTGTACGGCACCGGCCGACGCGATATCGACCAGCCGGAGCCCGAGTACCCCGCGCCGGCCCCGCCGCTCGCGGCACCGACGGTGCCTGCTCCGCAGGGCCAGTGGCCCCACCCGGACCGGGCTGCCGACGACGCGGTGACGCACGCCGCCACCCCCGCACCGCGTGGTGCTCCGCCGTACGGGTCGACGCAGTCACAGACGAGCGCCGTCGGTGGGCTGGCACCGAGCGGGCTGCCGCGCCGGGTTCCCACGCCCGCACCTGGCTCCGCTGCCGAGGCGGCACCGGCCACCGCGCCGCCCGGCGTACCCGACGTATCGCCCACACCGAGCATCCCGACGGCACCCTCGTCGCCCGCCCCGACGGCTGCCCCGGCCGACGCCACGGATCAGGCCGAGCCGCCTGCCCCGGCCGAGCCGCCTGCCCCGGCCGAGCCGCCTGCCCCGGCCGACGCCACGGATCAGGCCGAGCCGCCTGCACCGGCCGAGCCCGACGCCGTCGCGGAGGTGACCTTCGAGCCGGCCAACGACGTCGAGCGTGATCTGGTGACCGCCGCCGGCGGTGGCGGCAGCAACTCGTTCCTTTCTACGCTGCTGCTCGCCCGGGTGCTGCTACCGGTCGCCGCGTCGTCCGGCGATGGTTCCAGACCGGGCGACGACGGGTTCGTCTGGCGCACCGAGACAGTGGACGACGACACCTTCGTGCTGGTGTTCACCTCTCAGGAGCGCATCGCGGACCACTTCGACGACCCGGTCGAGACGGTCGAGGTGAAGTTCGTCCAGCTGATCCGTCGCTGGCCTGACCCGCAGTGGTCGTTCGTCATCAACCCGGGCACGCCGGTCGGTGCCAAACTCCCCGGCACCGAGATCGTCGGCCTGGCGAGCTGGGCCGCCGAGGTCGGTCTCGGCGCGGAGCCCGACGTCGAGCCGGCCGATCCGAAGCCGAGCGTGACGGCGACACCGGGGCCGAAGACGGCGGCGCAACATGCGGACCCGGACCAGCCGACGATGATGCAGAAGGCCATCGCACCCAGCCAGCTCGACTACTACCTGGAGCGCGGCTACGACCGGGTGTCCGGCTTCGTGCACCGAGCCGGCGAGGTCGCGCACCTGGACACCGTCAGCAAGCTGCACACGGCACTCGGGCTGGGCTACGCCGGCTCCCCGTTCGACCCGGGCGCCGCCGAGGTTTTCGTGCTCCGCTGGCGGGCCTACCGGCCGAGTCTCTACCGCATCCCCTACGGCGGGCAGAACGAGGCCGCGATGCGTGCCATGGAAGGCTGGGTCATCGAGCGCACGCCGTTCCGTGGCAACGGATTCGCCCCAGGTGAGAGCAACGACGTGGTGGCCGAGTTCAAGGTCGACAGCATCCGGTTGCCACACGGATCGCAGCTGTGGCGCATCACCGACGGCAGTGAAACCCTCGTCGCCCAGCTGGACGCCGACGAGCCGGCCTGGCACCGGGTCAAGGAGGACTGATGCGCGACGGCTACGTCGCCCGCTGGCGTGGGCAGGAGTACGACGCCAGCCCGGACGGCGACCAGGTCCGGATCTACCAGCCGACCGACGGCGAGGGATTCACCGCCATCCGGCCGGGCCGATCCGTCCGGGTGGTTCCGATGACGGAGATCGACGACCTTGCTTACGTGCGTACCACCTGCACCTGGCACGGCCAGCCGTTCGTGGTGCTCGCCAGGCACGACAGCTGGCTGCGGGTCGAGTACACCGGCGGTCGGGCCCCGGTGGCCCAGTCCCTCGGGCTGGAAGAGTTCGACTTCGGCGTCTACCAGGGGTGGGCCCCGGCCAACGAAGTGACCGAGCTGCGTGAGCAGCGGGTCTGAGCCGACCCGGCCGCCGGCCAAGCTCAGCTCTTCGCCCAGCGCAGCACCTCGCCGAGTACCAATTCGGGCGACTCGACGTGCGGAAAATGCCCGACCGCGTCCAGCAACCGCCACTCGTACGGGGCGATGACGTAGCGCCCCGAACCTTGGGCCGTCCGTGGCAGCACCGCCGGATCGAGCGCACCGTGCAACTGCAGCGTCGGCGTCACCAGCGGCTCCTGCAGCAGCTTGACGAATCGGTAGCCGTGTAGCCGCAGCAGCGAGCGGAACGCCCAGCGGTGTGCTTCCAACGCGCAGAACGACGCCTGCGGGATCTGCATCGCGGTCCGGCACCGCTGTTCGTACTCCGCGAAGCGGGATCCGGTCGCCCAGGCCGGTCCACCCCACTGCCGCAGAAAGCCGCCGACCATCGCCGCGTCGTCGCGGGTCAGCAGGTGTTCGTAGCGGGGCAGCTGAAAACGCAGCGACGGGGTGGAGGCGACGAACTGCCCCCGGGGGTCGGAGAAGATCGCCGATCGCAGGCGCAGCGGGTGCGCGGCGCCGATGACGACCAACCGGCGCACCATCCGGGGATGGAACGCGGCGGTGGTCCAGCCGACCATCCCACCGAACCCGGCACCGACGATGGTCGCCGAGCGCTCGCCGAGCGCTCGGATCATGCCGGTGACATCGGCCGCCAAGGTGTAACCGTCGTAGCCCCGAGGCGGCTTGTCGCTGGCGCCGAAACCACGCATGTCCACAGCCACGGCCCGGTAGCCGGCATCGGCGACCGCCGGGAGCATCTCGTGCCAGGCCCACCAGAACTCCGGGAACCCGTGCAGGAACAGAACCAGCGGGCCGGCGCCCGCCTCGACGACGTGGAACCGGCTGCCGTTGGCGCCGACGTACCGATGCTCCCAGGGGCCCTTGTCGAGTACGCAGGACTCGTCCACCCGACCAGCTGCCCCGCCGCGTTCCGCCATGGCCACAGCGTAGGCCGCAGCCGCACCCGCCCGGGGCCAGGACCGAATCGGTACCCGTCCGCGCGGCGATACGGTTGCCGGATGGTTGACGACGACGCTGCCCGGGACCTACCGACCACCCCCACCGCCCCCGTACCGGTGATCAGTGTTTCCGGGACACCGGCGCGGTGCGGTGCCGGGTACGGCGAGGCGGCGGCCGGCCTGGTCGCCGACAACCTCGAGCGGTACCTGCGTAGGTTCCGTGACGAGGCGGGGCTGAGCCGTGCGGCGGTGCGGATCGCCGGCAGTACGTTCCGCAGCGCCAGCCAGGCGGCGCACCCCAGGGTGGCCGAGATGCTCGACGGACTGGCCGAGGGCGCCGGGGCCGCAGTCGACGAGATCTACGCGCTGAACGCCCGTACCGAACTGTTGTACGGAGCCGGCTCGGCCAGCGCCAGAGCCCGCCGTCCGACGTCCGGCGACCAACCGGTGCCGGGCGCGGCGACCAGCGGCGACGACGAGTGGCAGCTCAGACCGGACGGTGCCGACGGCGGCTGTACGGCCGCCGGCGTGCTCGGCACCCGCACTCGCGACGGGCATCTGCTGCTCGGCCAGAACTGGGACTGGCACCCCGATCAGCGGGACACCATGGTGTTGCTGCGTACGGTGGACGAGCACGGTGCCGTGGTGCTCACCCTCGCCGAGGCCGGCATGCTGGCCAAGACCGGCCTGAACTCGGCCGGGCTGGGTGTCTGCGTCAACATGCTCGGCAGTGACCGGGACGGGCTGGCCGCCGACCGGGCACCAGGAGTGCCGTACCACGTGTTGCTGCGGGCGGTGCTCGAAGCCGGCAGCCTTGGCCAGGCGTCCCGGGTGGCCTGCCGCACCACCCGCAACGCATCGATCAACCTGCTGCTCGGTCAGGCCGGCCCGTACGGGGGCGAACTGCTCGACCTGGAGATGGTGCCCGGCGACGTCGGCTGGCTGCACCCGACCGACGGCATCCTCACCCACGCCAATCACCTGGAGTCGGCGCTGCCGGTTCGGGACACGATGAAGGATTTCGGCGGGTCGTCGCTGTTTCGGGCGGCGCGGGCCCGCCGGCTGCTCGTCGATCGGGCCGACCGCGCGCCGGTGGGCCTCGCCGACCTGGCTGACGTCTTCCACGACCATCTGGGTCTGCCGCTGGCGATCTGTCGACACCTCGACGAGCAGGACGCCCCGGCCGATCAGGGGGAAACGGTCTACTCGGTTCTGCTCGACCTCGACAGCCGTCGGCTGGGGCTGGCCACCGGGCCGCCCTGCCGGCACGAGTACCAGTGGTTCGAGCTGACCGGCGTCACCGGATGAGTTCGGCCCGGACCAGCCGCCACGGTTGCCCCGGGCCGCAGTGGATGCGTACGTCGAGCGGTGCGACCCGGACCCGGATCCGTGCGTGCCGGGTCAGTTCGACCGGCTCGTCGCTGTACAGCGAGTGCTCCACGCCGTCGTCGGTGATCAGGCCGTAGCAGGGGCCGGTGCCGCCCTGGGTCACCGTGCCCACCAGCCAGTCGCCGGTGATGAGGTCCGAGGGCGTCTTCGGCGGGGTGCCGGGACGCGGTGGGGTCGGCGGGACGGTCTGGGACAGCCCTGGTGGCTGCGCCGTCGCGTTGTCCGTGGCGTCACTGGTCGGTGTGCCGGCTTCGGCCGGCACCGGTCCTTGCCGCGTCGGCTCGGGTCCTCCCGGGGACGGGTCGCCGCGCGGCGAGCGGCCACCGCCCGAGGACGGGCCGCAGCCGGTGGTGATGGCGAGCGTGGCGGCCACCGCGAGCGTGGCGAGGGCCAGCCACCCGGGCGGCGTACCGTGCCGTCGAACGGCTGACCATCTGATCAGTCTGGTTGGCGCCATGCTGGTTGGACGCCGCCCGGCCGGTCGCAGTTCCCTGCGACCGGCCGGACGGATCGCACCGGTCAGGAAATCCGGATCTTCATGGTGGTGCCGTCCACCTCGACCACCCGGATCTTGACGCCGACCGCGGGCAGCTTCACGCCGTGGTTCGGCAACTCCTCGAAGAAGTACTTCTTGGTGTCGTCGAACACCGGCTTGGCGGCCTGGCCCCGGACGTACTGCGGCTGGCCGTTGACGTGCAGCGTGAACGAGTCGGCCTTGGTCAGGCTGAACGGCGCGTCGTACACCTGGACCCGGGCCCGCCACGGCGCCCCGGTCAGGTTGTACATCGGCCGCGGCCGCGAGTCGATGTAGAGGTTGCGACCCTCACCCGGATGTACGTTGGTGTTGTTGTCCGCCTGGGAGGTGTCCCAGTACGAGATCAGCAGACCCTCCTGGTACGCGTAGTGGTCCACCCAGTCCGGCTTGGTGTTGGCGTACCCGAAGAAGTACGGGCCGGTCTTGAGGTAGCGGTCGTAGGAGACGTACGAGCGGTGACCGGCGATGTAGTAGTTGTCGAACTCGCCGGTGACGCTCGCACCCACCGCCGACCAGCCGCTCAGGGCCCAGCCGCCGTCGCCCTCCGCACCGTCGGTGAAGATCGGCGACCCGTCGGCGGTCACGACGATCTCGTCGCCGAAGAAGCCGCCGTAGGCGACCGCGCCGTCGGTGCGGTAGAGCAGCCGGACCAGGACCTCGTCACCGGCGTACGCGTCGAGCGGTACGGCGATGTCCACCCACTGGCCACCGGTGGAGCTGTCGATCGCCGGGGTGCCGCTGCCGTCGGTGCCGAACGGGCTGCCGTTGATGGTGCCGTCCAGCGACGTCCAGCTGGTGCCGCCGTCGGTGGACGCCTGGAAGTACAGGTAGTCGTAGTCGTCCTCGATGTCGTAGCGGGCCTTCATCGACAGGGCGGCGGTGGCGGCCCCGGTCAGGTCGAACTCGCGGGTCATCGTGTTGTTCAGGTCGTCGGAGTTGCCGGAGAAGTACTGCAGCTCACCGGCGTACGGCTCGCCCAGCTCGGTGGTGACCTGCTTCTTCGGCAGGACCACCACGACCGCCTGGGCCCGCTTGGTGTTGTACTCCTGCGGTCCGAGGTGCAGGGTGCGCTTCTGGCCGGCCACCACGACCTCGTAGTCCAGCCAGCCGAGCTGGAGCTTGTTCCAGGCACCGAGGTCGCCGGGGCGCTCGCCGATGCCCTGGTCGGTGGCGGCGCCCAGCCGGCTCTGCGCCATCAACGTCCAGTGTTCGTTGTTGTTGTCGCCACCACCGGAGGTGTCGTAGTCGTCCGGCAGGCCCAGGTCGTGGCCGTACTCGTGGACGAAGACGCTCAGGCCGCCGTTCTCCGGCTGGATGGTGTAGTCGCCGATCCACAGTCCGGTGTCGGCGATCTGGGTGCCGCCCAACAGGTTGTCGGCCGGTCCGGTCAGGCCGGCGTCGCTGGCGAAGGCGTACCAGCGGTGGCTCCAGATGGCGTCCTCGCCCTGCCACGGGTCGCCGTCCTCCTGGCCGTGGCCGGCGTGCACGATCTGGAAGTGGTCGAGGTAGCCGTCGGGCTCGTTGAAGTCGCCGTCACCGTCGTAGTCGTACCGGTCCCACTTGTCGAACTCGCGCAGCTCGGCGGTGATCTCCTCGTCGGTACGCCCGAGCGCCCGCTGGTCGGCGACCCACTGGTTGGCGGCGTCGCGGACCAGCTGCCAGACGTTGCTGCAGACGTTGCTGCCGCACAGGTCACGGCCGTAGCGGGCGCCGTTGTAGCGGACCTTCACCCAGTCGGTGACGGTGCCGTCGATGCTGTAACGGCCGGAGGACTGGGTCTCGAAGTAGGTCTTGACCGACTCGACACCCTCGCCGGCTCCGAAGTAGAGCTGCCGGTAGTGCTCGGCGGAGTAGTCGGCCTGCCAGACGGTGCTGTTGTCGACCGAACGGTCCGGCTCGGGGATCTGGTTGTGCAGCGGTCCGTCGAAGGTTTCCGGTCCGGGCCAGCCGGGGTTGCTGTCCACGTCCGGGTAGCTGGGGTGCCGCTCGTCGCCGTACTCAGCCAGAATCACGAAGATCCGGTCGGTGGTCTCGCGCTCCAGCTCGACGTACTGGTCCTTGGAAGCTGTGGTGTTGCCGGCGGCCCGACCGGCGATGCCGGCTTCGGGTGTCTCGCCGACCTTGGCGACCGTGCTCACGCCGCGTCGCTCGGGCGTGAGTCGCCCGCTGACCACTTCGCTGACCGCGCGTTCGCGCAGCTCGCGACGCTTCTCGCCGAGCGGGTTCGGTAGGTCGTCGGTGCTCGGGGCTACGGCTTCAGCAGGAGCAGCCGGCGTGTCCACCGGCGGTGCTGCCATTGCCGTCGCGGGTAGAGCAAAGCTCAATCCCGAGGCGAGCGACACGGTGAGCATCCCCACCATGACTTTGCGCACCTGGTTACCTCCGGTTCGGGGGATTCCGAGCCGCCACTTGGATGGGTGGGGCAGGGAGCTCCGGATGATGTGGCCTCGTTTTGTCGGGGCCATCGTGAACCTAGTCACCCGAGGGAACCTCTGTGAAGGTCAATGCGTCGATTTGTTTCACCGACCTGGCAGGATCGCCCTGATATGTAACAAGCGTCGGGCAGTAGGAACGGGCCGGTCCGGTCGCCACGGCGACCGGACCGGCCCGAAGATCGACAACCGGCGGTACGGCGCGAGCCGCACCGCCGTGACGCGCTGCGCTCAGTCCTCGTCGGACTTGGTGCCCTGCATCCCGGACGAGATCAGGTCCATCACCGTGGAGTCCTGCAAGGTGGTCACGTCACCGAGGGAACGGTTCTCGGCGACGTCACGCAGCAGCCGGCGCATGATCTTGCCGGAGCGGGTCTTCGGCAGCTCCGCGACCAGCATGATCTGCCGGGGCTTGGCGATCGGCCCGAGCGTACGGGCGACGTGGTTGCGCAGCTCCTGAATCAACTCCTCACCGGCTGCGCCGGCGATGTCGGCACTGCCGCGCGGGATGGCGAACGCGACGATCGCCTGGCCGGTGGTCGGGTCGGTGGCGCCGACCACCGCCGCCTCCGCCACCGCGGGGTGCGCCACCAGGGCCGATTCGACCTCGGTGGTGGAAATGTTGTGGCCGGACACCAGCATCACGTCATCGACCCGACCGAGCAGCCAGACGTGGCCGTCGGCATCCTTCTTCGCCCCGTCGCCGGCGAAGTACATCTTGTCGAAGCGGGACCAGTAGGTGTCGACGAACCGGTCGTCGTCGCCCCAGATGGTGCGCAGCATCGACGGCCACGGCTCGCGTAGCACCAGGTAACCACCGCCACCGTTGGGCACCGAGGCGCCCTGGTCGTCGACCACGTCGGCGCTGACGCCCGGCAACGCCGACATCGCGCTACCCGGCTTGGTGGCGGTCACCCCGGGCAACGGCGAGATCATGATCGCCCCGGTCTCGGTCTGCCACCAGGTGTCCACGACTGGGCACCGGTCACCTCCGATGTGCTCCCGGTACCACATCCAGGCCTCCGGGTTGATCGGCTCGCCGACGCTGCCGAGCAGCCGCAGCGAACTGAGGTCGTACCCGACCGGGATCTCCTCGCCCCACTTCATCATGGTGCGGATCAGCGTCGGCGCGGTGTACAGGATGCTGACCTTGTACTTCTGCACCAACTCCCAGAACCGGCCCCTGTGCGGGGTGTCCGGGGTGCCCTCGTACATCAGCTGGGTGGCACCATTGGACAGCGGACCGTACACGATGTACGAGTGCCCGGTCACCCAGCCGATGTCGGCGGTGCACCAGTAGACGTCGGTCTCCGGCTTGAGGTCGAAGACCGCGTGGTGGGTGAACGACGTTTGGGTGAGGTAGCCGCCGGTGGTGTGCAGGATGCCCTTCGGCCTGGCCGTCGTGCCGCTGGTGTAGAGGATGAACAGCGGCTGCTCGGCGTCGAACGGCTGTGCCTCGTGCGCGGTGTCGGCCTTCTCCACCGTCTCGTGCCACCAGCGGTCCTTGTCCGTCCAGGCGACCTCCTCGCCGGTACGGCGGACCACCAGCACGTGCTCGACGGACGGGCACTTGGCGACCGCCTCGTCGACGGTCGGCTTGAGCGCCGACGGCTTGCCCCGCCGGTAACCACCGTCCGCCGTGATGATCACCTTCGCGCTGGCATCCTGTACCCGGCTGGAGAGCGCGTCGACAGAGAAACCGCCGAACACCACGTTGTGGGTTGCACCGATCCGGGCGCAGGCCAGCATCGCGACCGCCGCCTCCGGGATCATCGGCAGGTAGATCGCCACCCGGTCGCCAGCGGTCACCCCCAGCTCGGTCAGGGTGTTTGCCGCCTGACAGGTCATCTGGTGCAGCTCGGCGTAGGTGATGGCGCGGGTGTCGCCCGGCTCGCCCTCCCAGTGGATGGCGACCCGCTGGCCGAGGCCGGCCGAGACATGTCGGTCCAGACAGTTGTACGCGACGTTGAGTTGCCCGCCGACGAACCACTTCGCGAACGGCGGATTGGACCAGTCCAGCACCTGGTCCCACTCCTTGGCCCAGTGCAGCCGGCGAGCCTGGGTCGCCCAGAAGGCAAGCCGGTCGGCGGCTGCCTCGTCGTAGGCGGCCGCAGTGACGTTGGCCGCCCCGGCCAGCTCGGCCGGCGGCTCGAACCGGCGATTCTCCTGAAGTAGGTTCTCCAGTGCTTCGCTCATTCGTGGGGCTCCTCACACGTCGCTTGACTTGCTCCGAGGTTAATGTCGTCGTCTCGTTGGCACGAGACTTGTCACATACCGGGGTGCCCATCTCGCGCCGAGCGGCCACACCAGCGCGGCGGGCGGTCCGGCCCGTGCTCGTCCGCCGCGGCCGGGCACGTAGCGTAGCGGGGTGACCGATGCCGATCCGCTCGCGCCGCTGCTCGACCTCGCCGACGTGGCACCGTCCCTGCACCGCGCCCGGGACGAGGTCGACGCGGCGCTGCGCCACCGGGCGCTGCGTCGACACGGCGGGCAGGTCGCCGCGGAGATCAGCCTGCGGTCGGCGGTGGCCAGCGCGGCGCTGGAGGGCCACCTCTACCCGCTGGCCGACGTACGGGCCGGCACGGTGACCGACCCGGCCGTACAGGGTGCGCTGCGGGTGGCCGAGGCGGTGCCGGCGTTGGCCGACCGCTGGCCGCTCGCACCGCGCCAGATCCTCGCCCGGCTGCACGTACTGGCCGCTCGCGATCTGGTCGAGGCGGACAGCCTCGGCCGACCCGGCGGGGTGCCGGGCGTCGCGAACCGGATCGACGCGCTGTCGGCGTTGGTCGCCGGCGGCACCTCGGTGCCGGCGCTGGTGGTCGCGGCGGTGGTGCACGCCGAGCTGCTGACGCTGCGGCCGTTCGCCGGGCCGAACGGGGTGGTGGCCCGCGCCGCCGGGCGGCTCACCCTGGTCGCGGCCGGGGTCGACCCCCGTGGGTTGCTCGCCGTCGAGGTCGGCCACCGTGAGCGGGAGCCGGAGTACGTCGGCGCGGCGGGCGCGTTCGCGACCGGTACGCCGGACGGCATCCGCTCCTGGTTGCGGCACTACCTGACGGCGGTGGAGCTGGGGGCGCAACAGTTGACCGGGGTCGCCGACGAGGTGCTCGCCAGCGCCTGAGCGCTGCCCGCGGACCGGGTGCTCCGTTCGTCCGGTGAGGTTCGTCAGGTCGAGCTGGCCCTGGCCCGCCGGTGGCGTCCGTACCAGGCGATCCCGATGGCCACGCCGACACCGACGCTCAGCGCCGCGGCGGCGACCGGCACCGCCGGCCGGTCGCGCAGCCGCCGGCCGAGCGGCACCGGGTGGCGGAACGCCAGAACGGGCCAGCCCTGCTCGGTGGCGAGCTTGCGCAACTGCCGGTCCGGGTTGACCGCGGTGGGGTGGCCGACGCATTCGAGCATCGGCACGTCGGTGTAGGAGTCGGAATAGGCGTAACATTCAGCCAGGTCGTATCCGCGCAGGTCAGCCAGCTCGGTGATGCCGGTGGCCTTGGCTGGGCCAGCGGCGTAGAATTCGATTTTTCCGCTGTATCGGCCGTTCTCCACCGCCATCCGGGTGGCGATCACGTCCGTGACCCCGAGCAGCTCGCCGATCGGGCGCACCATCTCCTCACCGGAGGCCGACACCAGCACGATGTCGCGCCCCGCGCCCTGGTGTTCCTCGATCAGCGCCGCCGCCTCCGCGTAGACGTACGGGTTGATCAGCTCGTGCAGGGTCTCGGCCACGATCTGGCTGACCTGATCCACCTGCCAACCCTTGCAGAGCGTCGCGAGGTAGTCCCGGGTCCGGGCCATCGTCTGCTCGTCGGTGCCGCCGAGGCGGAACATCAGCTGCGCGTACGCCGATTTGACGACGTCCCGCCTGGTGATCAGCCCATCGCGGTAGAACGGCCGGCCGAACGCCAAGGCGCTGGACTTGGCGATGACGGTCTTGTCAAGATCGAAGAAAGCGGCGCTGCGGCCCACGACGCGCAAGTCTAGCCGGCCGGTGCGCCGCGCGGTGGTACGCGGGTAGCCTACGACGCCGTAGCTGAGGGAGCCCGTTCCTGACTCGAAGATCAGTTGCCTGGGTACGCTGACCACTGGTCTGCTCCGTGCTGTCACGCGACTCGCGGTAAACACCCCTCGACGCGTGGCGGTCCGCTCAGGCATGCTTGTTTTGTGACACAGTTTCACTTCCAGGCCTGCTCCATCCGGTAGACACTCGGCGGTTGCACCCCCCGTGACCGCTGAGCGAGTTCGGCTCGACCCCCCCGGAGCCGAACTCCAGACGGCCCCCGCCTCCCCCCGGCGGGGGCCGTCGTCTTTCCGGTGGCAAGTCCGGCCTGTCCGGCGGCGACCCCGCTCACCCGGCGGCCCTGCGCCTGCTACGTGGTGGCGGTCCGCCGCGTAGCAGATCAGCACCGCCGCCCCGGAGCTATCCACAGGTGTTCCGGCTGTCCACAGCCTTCGTGATCACCCGGGCGTGACCCGCCCGCCGGCCCCACAGTTGCGGCATCGCTCCCCGATCCGCAAGGAGGCCCTCCGATGTCGCCGCCACGCACCGACACGACCCACTCCCGACGTCTGCCGCTGGTCGTCACCGCCGACGAAGGTCTCCTCGACGATTTGCTGCGGCTGGCCGCGCTCGGCGGCACCGATGTCGACCTGGCCGCCGACCCGGTCGCCGCCCGGTCCCGACACAGCGGTGCACCGTTCGTCCTGGTCGGCGTCGACCAGGCCGCCGCCTACCTGCGGGCCCGGCTGCCCCGCCGGCCCCGGCTGATCCTGGTCGGCCGGGCCGGCCAGGACCAGCCCTGGCAGGTCGCGGAGCTGCTCGGCGCAAAGCACGTCGCGATCCTGCCGGCGGCCGAGCCGTGGCTGGTCGACCGGTTCACCGACCTGCACGTCGGCGATCGGGTGCCAGCCGTGGCCATCGGCGTAGTGGGCGGCAGGGGCGGTGCCGGGGCCAGCGTGCTGGCCGGCGGGCTCGCCGTCACCGCCGCCCGTCGCGGACTGCGCAGCCTGCTGATCGACGCCGACCCGCTCGGCGGCGGGCTCGACCTGGTGCTCGGCTGGGAGCAACTCGGCGGGCTGCGCTGGCCGGCGTTGGCCGACAGCGACGGGCGGCTCGACCCGGCCGCACTGGCCGGGGCGCTGCCCTCCCGGGGCGACCTCGGCCTGCTCAGCTGGGATCGCGGTGCGCCGCTGCCGCTGCCCGCCAGCACCATGACGGCCGCGATCGACGCCGCCCGCCGCGAGCGCGACCTGATCGTGCTGGACCTGCCCCGGCGGCCGGACGACGCCGCCATCGCCGCCATGCACGCGGCCGATCAGATCTTCGTGCTGGTTCCGGCCGAGTTGCGGGCAACCGCCGCGGCGGCCCGGGTCGTCGCCGGCATCCAGGGGCACTGCCCGAACCTGTCGCTGGTCGTGCGCGGCCCCGCACCGGGGCAGCTCAGCGCCCGGGAGATCGCCCGGTCGCTCGGCCTGCCATTGGCCGGGGCGCTGCGGCCCGAGCCACGGATCAGCCGTGGGTTGGAGCGTGGCGACGCGCCCGGCTCCTCGGGTAGCGGCGCGCTCGCCGAGTTGTGCCAGCGGATCGTCGCCGGTCTGGCGGACCGCGCCGCGGCACCGTGACGGCCACAGCGGCAGCTGTACATCAGTCCAGACTTGTCCAGCACAGCGCACTGACCGTTGACACTCACGCCTCCGCCGGCCGCGCGAATGTGACCGCTGGGGTGGGATACCTCTTCGAGCGTGATCCCCTCGGAGGATTTTGATCCCCCAAGGGGATCACGCTGGAACAGAGTTCGGCTTCCGGCCGGCCGCCGCATAGCAGATCGGGTGCGTAGCTCGGGGGTTGTCCACAGGCGGTCGGGTTGTCCACAGGCCGAGTGATCGTCCGGGCGTGAGCTGTCCGCCAGCGTCCAGAGTTGCGGTATCGCTCCCCGATCCGCAGGAGGCCTGGATGCCGCCGCTCCGAATCAGCACGGTCCCGTTCCGATGTCTGTCGCCGGTCATGTCTGTCGCCGAAGGTGTCCTCGATGACCTGCGGCGGTTGGCTGCGTTCGGCGGCGCGGCTCGGGCGGTGGCGTCGTGACCGCCACAGCGGCTGGCTCCGGCAGTTCGGTGGCCGGTGGCTTCGTGGCCGGCAGTTCGGTGGCGGCCGGTTCGTCGGGTGACAGGTCGGTGGCGGCTCGGGTGCGGGAGCGGTTCATCGCCGATGGGGCGGTGGTGACTCCGGCGTCGGTGGTGACTGCGGTGCGGGCGGAGCCGGGTGCGGCGTTGTTGGGTGACGCCCGGTTGTTGCGGATCGCCGGTGAGGTGCACGGGGAGTTGGCCGGTGCCGGGCCGTTGGCTCCGTTGTTGGCCGAGGCTCGGGTGACGGACGTGCTGGTGAACGGTACGTCGGTGTGGGTGGACCGGGGCACTGGCCTGGAGCGTGCGTCGGTGGTGTTCCGGTCGGTCGACGAGGTGCGCCGGTTGGCGCAGCGGTTGGCCGCTGCGGCGGGCCGTCGGCTCGACGACGGTTGTCCGTACGCGGATGCCCGGTTGCCGGACGGAACGCGGTTGCATGCGGTGTTGCCGCCGATCGCGGCGACGGGTCCGTATCTGTCGTTGCGGACGTTCCGGCAGCGTCCGTTCCAGTTGGCCGAGCTGGTCGGGCGGGGCATGGTGCCGGGTCCGTTGGCGGAGTTGCTGCGGGCGGTGGTGGCGGCCCGGTTGGCGTACCTGGTCACGGGTGGGACGGGGTCGGGCAAGACGACGTTGTTGAACACGATGCTCGGGTTGGTGCCGGCCGATGAGCGGATCGTGTTGGTGGAGGATGCCGCCGAGTTGCGGCCGGAGCATCCGCATGTGGTCGGTCTGCAGGCGCGGACGGCGAATGTCGAGGGTGCCGGGACGGTGGGCCTGGGGGAGTTGGTCCGTCAGGCGTTGCGGATGCGTCCGGACCGGTTGGTCGTCGGCGAGTGCCGGGGTGCCGAAGTGGTCGACCTGCTGGCGGCGCTCAACACCGGCCACGAGGGTGGCGCCGGCACTCTGCACGCCAACGCGGCCGGCGACGTGCCGGCTCGGTTGGAGGCGTTGGGGCTGCTCGGAGGATTGCCCCGGCCGGCGCTGCACGCCCAGGTGGCCGCCGCGATCCAGGTCGTCGTCCACCTTCGTCGGGTGGCCAACCGCCGCATGGTGGACGCGGTGTGCCTGCTGACGCCGCAAGGTCCGCAGCATCTGGTGACCGTCGCGCCGGCCTGGCGGTACGGGCACGGCCCGCAGCCCGCTGGCGACACACTCGCCAGCCTGTTCGCCGAGCGCGGGGTGGCGGTCCCGGCGCTGCTTCAGGGCGGATCCCGATGAGCTGGGTGAGCAGGCCGGCCCAGTCGTGGATTCGCCGCCGCCGGGTCCTGGCCACCGCCGCCGGGCCAATGGGCCACGCCGTCGTCCCCACCCATGCATCAGGCCGTTTCCGGGGCCGCGCCGGGCCCGCACAAGCGGCGGCACGGTCTGAAGGACTGCCGGCCCGGCTCCAGACGCTGCCGGCCTGGCTGCCGGCCTGGCTGGCGGCATGGCTGGCGGCATGGCCGGCCCGGCTGCGGCGCGACGCACAGCGCAGTCCTGGTCGGACCACCATCGGGGCCGCCGTCAGCGGCGGCCTGTTCGCCGGTTGGTTCGGCGGCGTGGTGGCGGCCCTGGTGATTGCCGCCTACGTCTGGCTCGGTGTCCGGGCGCTGTTGGCCAGCCAGGGCGCGCATCGGCGGCAGACGTTGCGGGTGCAGCAACTCGACGGATTGGCGGCGCTCGCCGCTGACCTGCGCGCCGGGCTGCCGACCGGGCAGCCGGCGTTGCCCGGCTCGACGGGGGATACCGCCGCAGGCCGGCTCGACCGGTTGGCAACGGCGGCGGCCCGACTGGCGGAGCGGACGGGAGCTCCACTGGCGGAGCTGATCGAGCGGATCGAGACCGACGCGCGGGCGCTGGACCGGGCGCGGGAGGCGGCCGCCGCCCAGGCAGCGGGCTCCCGGGTGACCGCCTGGCTGCTCGCCGGTCTGCCGGCGGGCGGGATCGCCCTCGGGTACGGCATCGGCGTGGACCCGCTGGCGGTGCTGCTCCGTACCCCGATCGGCGCGGGCTGCGCGTTGGGTGCCGTCGGCCTGCAGATCGCCGGCCTGATCTGGACGGAACGGTTGAACAAGGCGCCCGAGGGAGTCGGCTGATGGCCGGCCACCGAGCGGTCCCCGCGCCGCGGGGCGGCGTCCCGATCACCGCGATCGCCGTTCGTCGGCGGCTCAGGCAATTGTCCGGGGTGCCCGGATCGCCAGCCGAGTCGGCAGGCGGTACGTCCCGCCTGGTGCGGCCGGTCGCGGTGCTCGCCGGGGTCGCGGTGCTGGTGCTCGGCGGCAGCTGGATCTTCGTCCCGGTGGGTGTCGCTGTCGCCGTCGGCCTGGATCGGCTGTTGCGGCGGATCGAGCCGCCGGGGGCGCGTCGGCAGCGGCTGCGTGAGGCGGCCGACCTGCCACTGGCCGCTGACCTGTTGGCGGCGGCACTGCGCGCCGGGTCTCCGGTCGACGGCGCTGGCGTCGCGGTCGCCGAGGCGGTGGCCGGACCGCTCGGGGCCAGGTTGGGCCGGGTTGCCCGCGCGTTGCGGCTCGGAGCGGAGCCGGTTGACGCCTGGCGGCCGTTGGCCGAGGTGCCGGCGGGCGATCGGGTCGCCGCCGCCGCGATCCGCTCCGCCGCCAGCGGTGCTGCTCTCGCTGGCGCGTTGGTCCGGGTCGCCGACGACCTGCGGGCGGGCCGGTCGGCCGCCGCCGAAGCGCAGGCACGCCGCGCCGGTGTGCTGATCGTGCTGCCACTCGGGCTGTGTTTCCTGCCCGCCTTCATTCTCGCCGGCTTGGTGCCGGTGATCGTCGCCGTCCTCGGCGACGTCCTCTGAGGAAAGGAGTCCATCATGCGGTTGACGTCCGTATCCACATCGATACACGAGGCACCGGCCGGCCCGGCGCTCGCGCCGGGCCGGCCGGTGGTCGGCCGGGTCGTGGCGCGGCTGTCCCACCGGTTGCGCGACGACGCCGGCATGAACACCGCCGAGTACGCGGTCGGCACCCTGGCCGCTGTCGCCTTCGCCGGCATCCTGCTCAAGGTGCTGACCAGCGAAGGTGTGCAGGCCGCGCTGGCATCGGTGATCGATCGGGCACTCGGGTGAGTCGGCGCCGGCGGGCCGGCGGCGATCGCGGTTCGTTCACCGCCGAGTTGGCGGCCGGCCTGCCGGCGCTGGTCCTGCTGTTGGCGGTCGGGCTGTCCGCGGTCAGCGCGGTCGTCACCAAAGCCGAAAGTGTCGATCTGGCTCGGGCGGTCGCCCTGGCCACGGCCCGGGGCGATGCGGTCTCACCGCCGGGCGGGCCGGCCGGTGCCCAGGTCCAGGTGGCCTACGACGGCGACCTGGTCACGGTGACGGTGCGGGCGCCACTGCGGGCGTTGGGGGCCCGCCTTCCGCGGAGCACGGTCACCGTGACCGCGACGGCTGCCGTCGAGCCCGGTGTGTTGATCGACCCTGGCGTGCTGATCGACCCTGTGGCGGTCCCCGCCACGTCGGATCCGGTCGGTCACCCGTGATCGGTCACCGTGGCCGGCACTGGGTCCTGGCGCGTACGGCTGGTTCGGGCCAACGGGGGAGCGCCAGTCTGTGGCTGTTGGCGGTCGGGTTGGTGCTGGTCGCCGCCGGCTTGGCCGGCGCGATGATCGGTGCGGCTCGGTTGGCCCGGCAGCAGGCCGCGGTGGCGGCGGACCTGGCCGCGTTGGCTGGCGCCGCCCGGGCCCTCGACGGCCCGACCCTGGTGTGCGAGCGGGCCGCCGAGTTGGCGGAGCGCAACGGCGGTCGGCTGGTCGGCTGCGTCGTCGAAGGGCTGGAGGTGCTGGTCGCCGTGGAGGTGCCGGTGCTGCCGTCGATCGGCGTCAACCGACCGGCGGTCGCCCAGGCCAGGGCCGGCCCGGTCCACGGCCCGCCGTCTGTGGTCTGACGCCCAAGATCAATGTGAGCGCCAGATACCCTAAAACAGCCGGGTAGCGTATCTGGCGCTCACATTGATCTTGCCCTCGACCAGAGCGCTCAGCGGGCGGGGCCGTCGGCGGCGGCGTGCATCGCCCAGCGGGAGATCACCTGCTGGATGCTGTAGAGCCGCTGCTGGATCAACTCGAGGCGCTCCGCCTGGGCCAACGACGCGTACGCCTGGGCAAGGGCGATCTGCTGGTCGACGGTGAGGTTCTGCTGGTCGATCGAGTAGAGCATCTCGACGGTGTCGGTCACGGTGTCGGCCACGGTGTTCTCCTCCGGCGGCGTCCTGGAGCGCTCCCATGCCTAATCTATCCAGATCGGTCGAGATCTATGCCGGTAAATCAACCAGAGTTGGCTGCCGGATCGGCCATCGTCTCGGCAGCGTTGGTCGGCTCCGGCAGATTGGTCAGCACCACGTCCAACACCCGGACCGCGTCCGCCTTACCCAGCGGGTTGTTGCCGTTGCCGCACTTCGGCGACTGCACGCAGGAGGGGCAGCCGGTGTCGCAACCGCAGGCGGCGATCAGGTCCCGAGTGGCACCGAGCCAGGTGCGGGCCGCCTGGTACGCCCGTTCGGCGAAGCCGGCACCGCCCGGATGCCCGTCGTAGACGAACACCGTCGGCGCCTCGGTGTCGGCGTGCGACGCCGTCGACAGTCCACCGATGTCCCACCGGTCGCAGGTGGCGACCAGCGGCAGCAGACCGATCGCCGCGTGTTCGGCGGCGTGCAGTGCGCCCGGCACCTCCGCCGGGTCGACTCCGGCGGCGGTGAGTGAGGCCGGCGAGACGGTGAACCAGACGGCCACGGTCCGTAGTTGCCGGGCCGGCAGATCCAGCGGTCGGGTGTCCAGCACCTCGCCGGAGCCGATCCGTCGCCGCTGGTAGGAGACGACCTGACTGGTCACGTCGACGTCGCCGACGAACAGCCCGACCGGCCCGGCGTCCTGGTACTCGCGGACCGAGACCACATCCAGCGAGGTCACCTCCCGGGCGTGGGTGGACCATTCCGGCTCCTCGGCGTGCACCAACGCACAGGCGCCCTCCAGATCGAGGTCGTCCACCACGTACGACACGCCCTGATGCAGGTAGACCGCGCCCGGATGGACCAGGAAGTGCGACGAGCCGGGGTCGACGGTGCCGAGCAGCCGGCCGGTCGCCGCCTCGACCACGTTGATCGGCGCGCCGCCTTCGCCCCGCAGGTCGACGTCGGGGCGCCCCGGCGCGGTCCAGTACCAGCCGGTGGGCCGGCGGCGCAGCAGCCCGGCCGCGACGAGTTCGTCCAGCGTCTGTTTGACCACCGCGCCGCCGAACAGCTCGACGTCCGCCGTGGTCAACGCTCCTTCGGCGGCCGCGCAGCACAGCTGCGGCCCGAGGACGTACGGGTTGGTCGGGTCGAGCACGGTCGCCTCCACCGGCCGGCCGAAGACCGCCTCGGGGTGGTGCACGAGGTACGTGTCGAGCGGGTCGTCGCGGGCGATCAGCACTGCGAGAGCCTCCCGTCCGGCCCGTCCGGCCCGACCCGCCTGCTGCCACAGCGACGCCCGGGTGCCGGGGTAGCCGCAGATCAGCACCGCGTCCAGGCCGACCAGGTCCACGCCGAGTTCGAGTGCGTTCGTCGAGGCCAGCCCGAGCAGGTCGCCATGGACGAGTGAGCGTTCCAGGGCCCGTCGCTCCTCGGCCAGGAACCCGGCCCGGTAGGCCGCGACCCGGGTGCCCAGACCGGGCACCACTTCCTCCAGCGCCCGGCGGGCGGTGCTGGCGACCACCTCGGCGCCGCGCCGGGAGCGGACGAACGCGAGCGTACGCACGCCGGCGGCAACGGCGTCGGCGAGCAGGTCGGCGCTTTCGCGCAGCGCGGATCGGCGTACCGGGGTGAGGTCTTCGGTGTCGGCCCGGGCACCGGGCAGCAGCGGCGGCTCCCACAGCGCGAAGGTGACCGCGCCCCGGGGTGCGCTGTCCTCGGTGACCGGCTCGACCGGTAGGCCGGTCAGCTGTCGTGCCGCCCGCGCCGGTTCGCCGGAGGTGGCCGAGGCGAGGATGAACACCGGTCCGGCCGGGCCGCCGGGTCGGGCGCGGTGGTACCTCTCGGTCTGCCGTCGCAGCCGGCGGAGCACGTGTGCCACGTGTGAGCCGAACACCCCGCGGTAGCTGTGGCACTCGTCGACGATCACGTACGTGAGCCGGCGGAGGAAATGCGACCAGGCGTTGTGGCCGGGCAGAATGCCGCGATGCAGCATGTCAGGATTTGTCAGTACGAAGCGTGCGTGCTGCCGGATCCACGCCCGTTCGGCCTGCGGGGTGTCGCCGTCGTAGCAAGCCGGTCGGACGCCGTCCAGCCCGAGCCCGGTGACGGCGCGGAACTGGTCGGCGGCCAGCGCCTTGGTCGGTGCCAGGTAGAGCACGGTGGCCCGTGGATCCGCCAGCAGCGTCGACAGCGCCGGCAGCAGGTACGCCAGGGACTTCCCGGAGCCGGTCCCGGTCGCCACCACGACGTGCCGGCCGCCGTGGGCAAGCTCGGCGGCGTACGCCTGATGTTGCCAGGGTTCCCGCACGCCGCGCCCGGCCAGCGCGTCCCGCAGTTGGTCCGGCACCCAGCCGGGCCACGGCGCGGTCGTCCCGGGGCGGGCCGGCAGCCGTTCGACATGGGTGACCGGGTCGGGCCACCCACCGTCCGGCACCGATCGGGCCTCGCCCGCCTGGCGCGGCAGTTGCCCGGCGGACCGCCACCGGCGCAGCAACCCCGCCGGGTCCGGAACGGGCCCGGGCGTTACGGTGGCGGGTGAGGTCACGTCTGCACTCTCGCACTGGTGTGCGGACGTCGGCATCCCGGGGTGTCGGTCGGCCAGGATGGAGGCCGCCCAGGTCACCGGTCATTCGGGTATCGATCGTGCGGAGCCGCCCAGCACGAATGTGCCGGGCGGTGGTTAGATGCCATAATCACGCGTCACGGCCAGGCGTGCGTCACGGCCAAGGAGGAGACCGATGGAACTGTCGCTGTCGACTCGCACCGTGGGTGAGCACACGGTGCTGGAGGTCGGTGGCGAGGTGGACGTCTACACCGCGCCGCGCCTTCGGGAACGGTTGATCGAGCTCATCGACGCTGGTGACCGCAAGATCGTCGTCGACCTCGGCCGGGTCGACTTCCTCGACTCCACCGGACTCGGTGTGCTGGTCGGCGCGCTGAAGCGGCTACGCCCCGCCGGCGGCACCTTCGGGCTGGTCTGCGACAAGGAGCCACTGCTGAAGATCTTCCGGATCACCGCCCTCGACCAGGTCTTCCCGATCTTTCCGACGGTGGAGGCTGCCGCTGGCGAGGCGCCGGCCGGTCCGGCCGGCGTAGTTCCACCGGCGTGATGGCGACAGTCCGGCTCTCGTTCTCCCCGGCGCCAGTGCACGTGCGCACCGCACGCCTGGTCGGAGTCGCGGTCGCCCGCCGTGCCGGGGTCGCCGAGGAACTCCTCGACGAGGTGCGGTTGGCGATCGGTGAGGCATGCACCCGGGCGGTCGCCCTGCATCGCCAGTACGGGCTGGTCGACCTGGTCCGGGTGGAGATGTCCGACGAGGAGACGTACACCGTACGGGTGATCGACCGCGCGCCGATCGAGGCCGGGCTGGGCCTGAGTGCCCTGCCGCCGGACGAGTTGGCCGACGAGGCGCTGACCGACGAGGCGTTGACGGTCGGCGTCGGCTTCGCGCTGCTCGCCGGCTTCGTCGAGGACCTGCAGGTCCGGCCGGTCGACGAGGGTATCGGCACCGAGGTGCGGATGGTGTGGCCGGTCGGCCGCTGAGCTCGCCGCTCGCCGCTCCGTTGGGCCCGCCCACGGATTTCAACCGGCAGGCAGAGATCAACAGGAGTCGTCGTGCTTTTCGTTCTGCCTGCGGGAATGATCTGAAACTCGGTGGGTAGACGGTGTGACCTGCCTTACCCCGGGCCGCTAGAGTACGCGGGTTATCACCAACTGTCCTGGCCCCACAGCCTGTGGGCGCCAGCAGACTTCGTCGCTCCCCGCGTGGAGTCGCTCCGGCGGTTCGTCCACCGACCGGGGCGAGCGTTCGGTACAGGAGGACACTGATGTCCGGGACCATCTTGGCTGCCGAAGGCGGCGGGTTGTCCCTTACTGGATCACACCTGACGTACGTCATCATCGCCGCGGTCATCGCGTTGGTGGCGTTGGGTTTCGCCGCCGCCCTGGTACGGGCGGTTCTGGCAACCGGTAAGGGCACCACGAACATGCAGGAGATCGCCGGCGCCGTGCAGGAAGGCGCGTCGGCGTACCTGTTCCGCCAGTTCAAAACCCTCGGCGTGTTCGTCGTACTCGCCGTCATACTTCTCTTCCTGCTGCCCGTCCACGAGACACAGGGCAGCGAGACGATGGTGAAGGTCGGCAGGTCCGCCTTCTTCGTGGTCGGCGCGGTGTTCAGCGCGTTCATCGGTGGCGCGGGGATGGCCCTGGCGACCCGAGCCAACGTGCGGGTGGCCGCGGCTGCCGGTGCCGGCCCGGGCGGCCGGGAGAACGCGATGAAGATCGCCTTCCGGACCGGCGGGGTGGTCGGTTTCCTCACCGTTGGTCTCGGCCTGTTCGGCGTGGCCGTGGTGGTCATGATGTACCGGGTCGACGCGCCGACCGTACTTGAAGGATTCGGCTTCGGCGCCGCGCTGCTGGCCATGTTCATGCGGGTCGGTGGTGGCATCTTCACCAAGGCAGCCGACGTCGGCGCCGACCTGGTCGGCAAGGTCGAGCAGGGCATCCCGGAAGACGACGCCCGTAACCCGGCGACCATCGCCGACAACGTGGGCGACAACGTCGGCGACTGTGCCGGCATGGCCGCCGACCTGTTCGAGTCGTACGCGGTGACCCTGGTCGCCGCGCTGATCCTCGGCCGGGCCGCCTTCGGCGAGGAAGGTCTGATCTTCCCCCTGATCGTCTCCACCATCGGTGCGGTGATCGCCCTCGTCGGCGTCCTGCTCACCCGGCTGCGTCCCTCGGACCGCAACGGCATGGTGGCCATCAACCGGGCCTTCTTCACCTCGGCGGTGCTCGCCGCCGTGCTGGTCGCCATCGCCGCGTTCCTCTACCTGCCCGGTAGCTGGTCGGAGCTGCTCGGCGACGACTGGCGTACGCAGCTCGACGTCGACGCCGGGGTGGACCTGCCGTTGTCCCCGGCCGGGCTGGCGATCGCCGCGGTCATCATCGGTATCGTGCTGGCCGCCGCGATCCAGCTGCTCACCGGCTACTTCACCGAGGTGCACCGCCGCCCGGTGCAGGACATCGGCAAGAGTTCGTTGACCGGCGCGGCCACCGTCATCCTGGCTGGGATCAGCGTCGGCCTGGAGTCGGCGGTCTACTCCGCGCTGCTGGTCGGCGGTGCCGTCTTCGGGGCGTTCCTGCTCGGTGGCGGTTCGATCACCCTGTCACTGTTCGCCGTGGCGTTGGCCGGCACCGGCCTGCTCACCACGGTCGGCGTGATCGTCGCGATGGACACCTTCGGCCCGATCTCCGACAACGCGCAGGGCATCGCCGAGATGTCCGGCGACATCGACGAGGCAGGCGCGCGGATCCTCACCGAGCTGGACGCGGTCGGCAACACCACCAAGGCGATCACCAAGGGCATCGCGATCGCCACCGCGGTGCTCGCGGCGACCGCGCTGTTCGGGTCCTACACCGATACGGTCAGCATCGCACTGCGCGACGCCGGGATCGACGATGTGCCGGGCTACCTGGCGGACTCGCTCAACGTCGCGAACCCGGGCAACCTGGTCGGTCTGATCATCGGCGCGGCGGTGGTGTTCCTCTTCTCCGGGCTCGCCATCAACGCGGTGTCCCGCTCCGCCGGGGCCGTCGTGCTGGAGGTCCGCCGCCAGTTCCGCGACAACCCGGGCATCATGGCGGGAACCCAACGGCCGGAGTACGGCAAGGTCGTGGACATCTGCACCCGTGACGCCCAGCGCGAACTGCTCACCCCCGGCCTGCTGGCGGTGCTCGCGCCGATCGCGGTCGGCTTCGGCCTCGGCGCCGGTGCGCTCGCCGCGTACCTGGCCGGTGCGATCGCCACGGGTGTGCTGATGGCGGTCTTCCTGGCCAACTCCGGCGGTGCCTGGGACAACGCCAAGAAGTTGGTGGAGGACGGCGCGCACGGCGGCAAGGGCTCCGAGGCGCACGCCGCGACGGTCATCGGCGACACTGTCGGTGACCCGTTCAAGGACACCGCCGGGCCGGCGATCAACCCGCTGCTGAAGGTGATGAACCTGGTGGCGCTGCTGATCGCCCCTGCGGTGATCATGTGGGGTGTCGGCACCGACCAGAACAACCCGCTGCGGATCACCGTCGCGCTCGCTGCCACGGCGATCGTGGTCGCGGCCGTGGTGTTCACCAAGCGCAAGTCGATGGCGATCGGTGACGACCTCGGTGACGGTCCGGCCGGCGGCGGTGCCGCCGGCTCGGAGCCGGAGCGGGTCAGCGTCTGATCGACCGGTGGCCCCGCCGGCCCGCGATCCGACCGGATCGCGGGCCGTGCGGGCCCACCGTATCGACCTACCGCCGACCGGCGGCGGGCCGTACGGTTGCCGCCGCCAGTGCGTACGCTGCACAGCATGGGAGCGCGCCACGTGGTATCCACTGCCCGGACCACTGTGGTGCTCATCGCCGTCCTGGCGACGTTGGCCGCCTGCGGCGGTGGGCCGAGCCCGGTCATGTGGGCGGCCGAGGTCTGCACCGCCTTGCGCCCGTGGCGAGCGGAGATCAGCGGCCTGACCAGCAGCGCCCAACAGCAGATGACCGCGCAGACCACCCCGGCGCAGGCCCAGGAGAATCTGGTGCGGCTGCTCGCCGGGGCGGAGTCCGCCACCGAGACCGCCCGCGCCCAGGTGGTGGCGGCCGGCATCCCCGACACCGACCAGGGCGAACTGGTCGCCGGCGGCTTCGTCGATTCACTCGGTGCGGTGCGCGACGCGTACGGCCGGGCCGAGGAGGGCATCGCCGAGCTGGACGCCAGCGGCCCGGCGGACACCTTCTACGACGGTGTCGAAGCGGTGCTCGAGGTGCTCACCGACGAGTATCAGAGCAGCGCGCTGGACACCACCACGTTGGATTCCGCCGAGCTCGATCGGGCCTTCGACGAGGTCCCGGAGTGTCGCTGACACCGCCAGCCGACTCACCGGCCGGGGCTGTGGTAGCCCGGCAGTTGTCGCTGTTCGGTGTGGCCGCCGTCGATCCGACGCCGGCTGATCTCGCGGGCCTGCTGGCCGGCCCGGGGCGGATCAGCCGGATGGGTGGCACGGTGCGGGTCTCGGTGGACGTCGACCATGCCTGGCGGGTGCACGTGCTGGTCGCCGAGTTGCGCCACCGCGGGCTGACCCCGAGTTGGCGGCAGACGCCCGAGGGCCGGCTCGTGGTGCGAACGGCGTACACGGCGGTGCTCAGTCAGTTGGGTGCGGCCTGGCTGCACCCCCGTCCCGGGTCCCCGCCCCCGGCGACCACCGACACCGGCACTCAGGCCGAGATCGACGCTGAGGTCCGGGACGACGCCGAGATTGACGCTGGGGTCCGGGACGACGCCGACGCCGACGCCGGGGTCCGGGACGACGCCGACGACCGACTCGTCAAACGGCCGCCGGTCGGGTTCCACCTGGCCGGCCAGCGGCTGCGCCTGTGGGCCGCCGCGGCCGGCGTCCGTGATCAGCTCGGCTTCCGGCTCGGGCTCGGCGAGCCGGACGCGGACAACTGGGCACAGGTGGGTGCGGCGCTCGCGGCGATCGGGTTGCCGGCGGCGCTGTTGGACGCCCGGTCGGGTGGGCCGGCGTTTCGCATCGTCGGCCGACGCCGACTGACCAGGCTGGCCGAGCTGCTCGGCGACCGGCCCTCGGCGGCCCCACCGGACGGCTGGGTCTGACCCGGATCGCTGGCTGACCGGCCGGGGCCGGGTCGGGCCGGCTGCTGTCCGATCGCCGACAGAGTCCGCCGGACATCGACCGCTGCCATCGGATCTTCCGGTGCGGTGTGCCACGTCACCTCAGTCGTTGGGTGTACCGTGTCGCCGTTGGTGCGGTGGGACGAGCAGGATCGGCATCTGGTGGGCTGCCGATCAGCTGTGGTGGATCAACCGGGCGACCGACGCGAATCGGACAAGAGGCTTGCCCGCGTGTGCTCCACCGGACCCGGGTTCGCGTTACGTTGGACGTCGTGACTGTCGCCCGCCGCCCGCCGTGGCGGGCGCCGGTCGATCTGGGTCGCTGCCTCTGTGGCTGCGGCCTGAGTGGGTCGAGGTCAGGAGAGAAGTGCCGAGCAACACCTCAAGCAGCCGTCTGGTCATCGTCGAGTCGCCGGCGAAGGCCAAGACGATCTCGGGCTATCTCGGCCCGGGTTATGTCGTGGAGGCGAGTCTCGGGCATGTCCGGGATCTGCCGCGCAACGCGGCCGACGTGCCCGCCCGGTACAAGAAGGAACCATGGGCCCGGCTCGGCGTCGACGTGGACAACGGATTCTCCGCCCTCTACGTCGTCTCACCCGACCGTAGGCAGCAGATCGCCAAGCTGACCAAGCTGGCCAAGGAAGTGGACGAGGTGCTGCTCGCCACGGACGAGGACCGCGAGGGTGAGGCGATCGCCTGGCACCTGGTGGAGACGCTCAAGCCGAAGGTCCCGGTCCGGCGGATGGTCTTCCACGAGATCACCCGGGCCGCGATCCAGGCCGCGGTGGCGAGCCCGCGAGAGATCGACCGCGACCTGGTCGACGCCCAGGAGGCCCGGCGCATCCTGGACCGGCTGTACGGCTACGAGGTCTCGCCGGTGCTGTGGAAGAAGGTGATGCCCCGGCTCTCCGCCGGCCGCGTGCAGTCGGTCGCGACCCGGATCGTGGTGGAGCGGGAACGCCAGCGGATGGCGTTCCGTACCGCCGAGTACTGGGACATCCAGGCCACGCTGGCGCTGACCGGCCGGGCGGGCGCCGAGGCCGACGGACCGCGGTCGTTCAACGCTACGCTGATCGCCCTCGGCGGCGACCGGATCGCCACCGGAAAGGACTTCGAGGCCACCACCGGCCGGGTCCGTCCGGAAGCCTCGGTGGTGCACCTGGACGGCGACGGTGCCCGGGGCCTGGCCGCGCGCCTCGACGGCCGGCCGTTCACCGTCACCCGGGTCGAGGAGAAGCCGTACCGCCGCCGCCCGTACGCCCCGTTCATCACCTCGACGCTGCAGCAGGAGGCGGCCCGCAAGATGCGGTTCTCCTCGCAGCAGACGATGCGCACCGCACAGCGGCTGTACGAGAACGGCTACATCACCTATATGCGGACCGACTCGGTCAACCTGTCGGAGACGGCGATCGCCGCCGCCCGCAGCCAGGTCGCCGAGCTGTACGGCGAACGCTTCGTGCCGCCGGAGCCGCGTCGCTACACCGGCAAGGTCAAGAACGCCCAGGAGGCGCACGAGGCGATCCGGCCGGCAGGTGACCACTTCCGGACCCCCGGTGAGCTGGCCAACGAACTGTCCGCCGAGGAGTTCAAGCTCTACGAGCTGATCTGGCGTCGGACCATCGCCTCGCAGATGACCGACGCGGTCGGCTCCAGCGTGTCGGTACGCATCCGGGCGGTCTCCACCGCTGGGGAGGAGTGCGACTTCGGCGCCACCGGTAAGACGATCACCGATCCCGGTTTCCTGCGCGCGTACGTCGAGTCCTCCGACGACGAGTCGGCCGAGGCTGAGGACGCCGAGCGTCGACTGCCGAACCTGACCAAGGACCAGCCGTTGTCCGCGCAGGAGCTGGCCGCGGTCGGCCACAGCACCCAGCCGCCGGCCCGCTACACCGAGGCCTCGCTGGTCAAGGCGCTCGAAGAGCTCGGCATCGGTCGGCCGTCGACCTACGCGTCGATCATGCAGACCATCCAGGACCGGGGGTACGTCGCCAAGCGCGGCCAGGCGTTGATCCCGTCGTTCCTGGCGTTCGCGGTCATCGGCCTGCTGGAGAGCCACTACCCACGGTTGGTGGACTACAACTTCACCGCCAGCATGGAGAACGAGCTGGACGAGATCGCGTCCGGCGATCACCAGGCGGTGGACTTCCTCACCTCGTTCTACTTCGGCAGCGACACCGCCGGTACCGATTCGGTTGCCCGCTCCGGCGGGCTCAAGCGGCTGGTCACCGACAAGCTCGGCGAGATCGACGCTCGCAGCGTCAACTCGATCCCGCTGTTCGTCGACGACGACGGCCGCCAGGTCGTCGTCCGGGTCGGCCGGTACGGCCCGTACCTGCAGCGTTTCCTGCCCGGTGCGGACGGTGTCGACTCCTCGGCGCCGGCGTCGCACGACGGCGATGCCCACGCCCACGACGGCGATGCCCACGCCCACGACGGCGTCGGATCCGCCGACGGCAACAACGAGTCGCCCGGCGGCGAGTCCGAGGTCGGCGCGTCCGCCGCCGACCGGGTCTCGTTGCCCGAGGGGATCGCCCCGGACGAGTTGACCCCGGAGAAGGTCAACGAGTTGTTCCTCGGCGGCGGCGGTGAGCGCAAGCTCGGCGAGCACCCGGAGACCGGCGAGCCGATCGTGCTCAAGTCCGGCCGCTTCGGCCCGTACGTCGAAGGCGGGGAGCGGCGCTCCTCGCTGCTGCGTTCGCATTCCCCGGAGACGCTGACCCTCACCGAGGCGCTGCGCCTGCTCACCCTGCCCCGGGTGGTCGGCACCGCCCCGGACGGCGCAGAGGTGGTGGCCGCCGCCGGCCGCTACGGGCCGTACGTGAAGAAGGGCGACGAGTTCCGCTCGTTGGATTCCGAGGACAAACTCTTCACCGTCTCGCTCGACGAGGCGTTGGCGCTGCTCGCCGCGCCGAAGGCACGGCAGCGGCGGGCGGCCGCGCCACCGCTGCGGGAGATGGGTGTCGACCCACTCACCGAGCTGCCGCTGGTGATCAAGGACGGCCGCTTCGGGCCGTACGTGACCGATGGTGAGAGCAATGCCTCGCTGCGTCGCGGTCAGACGCCGGAATCGTTGACCATCGAGCAGGCATCGGAGATGCTGGCCGAGAAGCGGGCCAAGGGTCCGGCGCCGCGCAAGAAGGCGGCCAGGAAGGCAGCGCCTGCCAAGACGACCGCGAAGAAAGCGACCGCGGCCAAGACGACCGCGAAGAAAGCGACCGCGGCCAAGACGACCGCGAAGAAAGCGACGGCGAAGAAGGCCGCGCCGAGGAAGGCCGCCGCACGAAAGGCGACTGACCAGTCCGACGCCTCCTGACCCGTTGACCACCCGGCCGCAGCGCGGTCGACCGTTCAGCGCCGTGGCGACCTGCTCGAAGGCGTGAGGTACGCCTGATCCGGCGGTGCGATGCACCGGTGGGTCGCCACGTGCGCTGGTTTCATCCTTGGCTCTGGAACCGGCTCTGGAACCAATGCCACTTAACGTAAGTTGATCATGGTGTTGGGCTGGGGTTTCGTGGCCGTGTTGGTGTCGCGGCGT